>JAESTN010000407.1 GCA_016763595.1 Flavobacteriaceae bacterium
ATAACTTTTATTGCTGTTCTTTTAAAATCTGGAAGGATATTTTCTGTAAGTAATCGATTTAAAAGAAGTTGGAGTTTATTGTTGTTGCATTTGTTGATCGCTCTAGGTTCTTTATTTTTGAGTGCTGCTAAAGATGGAACAGAACTGATAGCCATATTAATTCCTTCAACAATATTGATTGCAAATTGGATTCAATCTGTAGAAAGAAAAATTATAGTGAATGTCGTGTTGTTATTAGTATTGGTGATTTCTTTTGTTGTTCACTTTATAGCTTAGCACCAAAGGCTAAATCTCCTGCATCACCTAAACCAGGAACAATATACCCTTTGTCGTTTAGTTTATCATCAATTGCAGCGATCCATAAATGGGTGTTTTTTGGAAAATGATTTTTAATAAATTCAATTCCTGCAGTTGAACCAATAACACAAACAACGTGAATTTCTTTTGGTGTTCCGTGTTTTTTCATTCCTTGGTATACAGCAACTAAAGATTGTCCTGTTGCTAACATTGGATCTGCCAACAACAATGTTTTACCTTCAATACTTGGGGAAGCAAAATATTCTACAACAATTTTAAAGGTTGCATCATTATTTTGGGGATGACGATAGGCAGAAATAAAGGCGTTTTCAGCATCATCAAAATAATTCAATAAGCCTTGATGTAAAGGCAATCCAGCTCTTAAAATAGAACACAAAACAATATTGCTATTTGGGAGTTGAATGTTTTTGGTTCCCAATGGAGTTTCAATATTAGAAGAAGAATAAGATAAGTTTTTGCTTAATTCATATCCTAAAACCTCTCCAATTCTTTCAATATTTCTTCTAAAGCGAAGCGAGTCTTTTTGAATGGTTACATCTCTAATTTCTGAAATGAATTTATTTAAAATAGAATTGGTTTCTTCTAAATGATGAATGATCATAATTGATGTTTTAAGAATTTGAATTTAATACTTCTTCAACTTTTTGAATGACTGTTTTTGGCGATATTGTTCTCATTATGTCTTCATAACCTTCATGAATTTTGTTTCCATAGATTGAACATGGAGTCTTTGGGAACTTCTCTAAATCTGGTACTAAACAATAATGGGTAGGTTGGTTAAAAGGAGCAAAACCAGCAAAAGGATGGGTGCCTCCCCAAAGTGTAATAGTTGCAACTTGTTGCATGGCAGCAAAATGTGCATTTCCAGAATCCATTGCTAACATACAATCTAAATGCGCAATTAAATTTAGTTCTTCTTTTAAGTTTAACGCTCCAGCTACAGAAATACAATTTGTATTTTGCTGTGCGATCTCTGATAAGACATCAATTTCAGATTCTCCACCGCCAAAAAGAAAAATAGTACGATTTTTAGAAAGTTCTAGAATCACTTTTTTCATTAAATCTATCGGATACATCTTAGGATCAAATGCCGCAAAAGGAGCAATTCCTATCCACTGTTGTTTTTTTTCATTTGTAATTGATGCAACTTTTGTGTCTAGCAGCGGTTTTTCTAATGGGGTTGGATTAGAAATACAAACTCTAAAACCCAGTTTTTCAAATACATCAGCATACCGTTGATGTGATGTTTTTAGCTGCTTGAAAATTTTATTTTCAGTTCTAGTTAATGCTTTTTTTTCTGCTCTTCCTTTATCAATAACAGCAATGAAATTGTTAGAGAATTTGAAAAATGAACGTAAAATCTTAGACCTTAGAGCATTGTGTATGTCCGCAATATGGGTAATGTTTAATTGCTTTAATTCTTTATGCAACTTGTAAAGCCCTAAAATTCCTTTGTGTGTGTCATTTACATCTGCAGCATAGAAATCTACATTTGGAATGTCATCAAATAAGGGTTTTAAAAACGCTTTAGATAAAAAGGTGATTTTAATAGTTGGATATTGTTCTACAACAGCTCTAATAATAGGAACAGTCATCGCAACATCTCCCATTGCAGATAATCGAATTACTAAAATATGTGAATTTGTTTGCAAAGGTTTGGCTTAAATATTCTTGGTGAAAATAATCAATTCTAAAGAAAATAGCCTGGTTTTTATCAATTTAGTCATACTGTATATTGTAGGGGTCTAAAGAATTATTCCTTAAATAATTGTGTACCTTTGTCCCTCTATTTTAAAAAAGTATTGAATGATTCAATCAATGACTGGTTATGGTAAGGCAGTTTTGCAACTACCAACAAAAAAAGTAACCATAGAAATTAAAACGCTAAACAGTAAAAATTTAGATTTAAATGTTAGAATTCCTTCTTATTATAAAGAGAAAGAATTGGCGGTACGAAAAAAACTAGCTTCTGGGTTGGTTAGAGGGAAAATCGATTTTTCTATTTATGTAGAAATGACTGCAGATGAAACTTCTACCGTAATTAACAAAGCTGTTGTTAACGATTATATTCAGCAATTAAAAAATGTCTTATTTACTGAAAACAATAGCGATGTTGAGTTGTTGAAAATGGCCATAAAAATGCCAGATGCTTTAAAAACAGAAAGAGAAGAGTTGGATGAAGGCGAGTGGAATTTGATTGAAGATGCAATTAATGAAGCATTAAAAGAAACCATTCAATATAGAGTTGATGAGGCAGCTTCTTTAGAAGACGATTTTAAGTTAAGAATCTTAAATATTAGAAAATATTTAGAAGAAGTAAATGTTTTAGATGAAGAACGATTAAGCTATGTAAGAGAGCGTTTACAAAAAGCAATTGACGATTTAAAAGTAGAAATAGATGCAAATCGTTTTGAACAAGAACTAATTTATTATTTAGAGAAATTAGATATAAACGAAGAAAAAGTTCGATTGGAAAATCACTTAAAATATTTTTTACAAGAATTAGACAGTGCCGATTCTAATGGTAAAAAATTAGGGTTTATTGTTCAAGAAATAGGAAGAGAAGTCAACACAACTGGTTCTAAGGCAAATTATGCTCCCATGCAAAAATCTGTAATTCAGATGAAAAATGAATTGGAGAAAATTAAGGAACAAATCTTAAATGTATTGTAATTGATGAAGGATTTTGAAGGTAAATTATTTGTTTTTTCTGCACCATCTGGCTCTGGTAAAACAACAATCGTTCGTCATTTATTAGCACAAGAGAAGTTAAATTTAGAGTTTTCTGTTTCTGCAACATCAAGAGAAGCAAGGGGTTTTGAAGTTGATGGTACTGATTATTATTTTATTTCTTTAAAAGAGTTTAAAGAAAATATAAAAAGTGATGCTTTTTTAGAGTGGGAAGAAGTATACAGAGATAATTTTTACGGAACGCTAAAAACAGAAATAGACCGTATTTGGGCTCAAAAAAAACACGTAATATTTGATATTGATGTTGTTGGAGGTTTGCGTATTAAAAAGAAGTTCCCCGATCAAACTTTAGCAGTTTTTGTAAAGCCACCAAGCGTAGATGAATTAAAAATTCGGTTAAAAAAGCGCAAAACTGAAAGTGACGAAAAAATAAATATGCGCATTGCTAAAGCTTCTGTAGAGTTGGCAACAGCACCTCAGTTTGATATCATTATAAAAAACTACAACCTAGAAGTTGCTTTAAAAGAAGCAGAGCAATTGGTAAGTGATTATTTAAGTTTAGAATAAACAAAAATGAATATTGGTTTATATTTTGGTACATTTAATCCAATTCATGTTGGGCATTTAATTATTGCCAATCACATGGTGGAAAATTCTAATTTAGATGAGGTTTGGTTGGTGGTAACACCACACAACCCGTTTAAAAAGAAAAGTACTTTATTGGACAATCACCATCGGTTTGAACTGGCTTTTTTAGCAACAGAGAAATACGATAAAATTAAACCGTCAAAAATCGAATTTGATTTACCACAACCTAATTATACCATAAATACCTTGGTTCATATTTCAGAGAAATATTCACAGCATAATTTTAGCATCATTATGGGAGAAGACAACCTGAAAAGTTTTCATAAATGGAGAAACTACGAAACCATTTTAGAGCATCATACTATTTTTGTGTATCCAAGAATTTCTGAAGGAAAAACAGCAACTCAATTTGATCAACATCCAAAGGTTCAAAAAATAGCGTCCCCAATTATTCAAATTTCGTCTACTCATATTCGCAACGGAATTAAAGAAGGGAAAAATATTGAGCCAATGTTGCCTGATGGCGTTTGGAAATATATTGATGATATGAATTTTTATAGAAAATAGTTCCACTATTTTTTCGTTGTATATTTGTAATTATTAGACAAACTATTTGTGGCTAAAAAAACACTAAAAAAAGCAAGTTTAGACAGCGGATAACCAATAAATTTAGATTGGTTGTTTTAAATGAAGATACCTTTGAAGAAAAGTTGTCTTTTAAATTAACCATTTTAAACATCTTTGTTTTAAGTGGTATTTTTTCAATTGTGTTAGTGGCTTTAACCACTGTTTTAATTGCGTACACACCCATTAGAGAATACATTCCTGGGTATGCATCAACAAAATTAAAAAAGGATGCTTCTAGGTCGGTGTATCAAGCAGATTCTTTAAAAAACAGATTGCAATTATTAGAGAACTACACAAATGCATTGAGGCCGATTTTGGCGGGTGAACAACCAATTTCAAATGTAGATTTTGATTCTTTAAAAATTAATTCTGATCCTATAAATATTGATGAGAGAAAACTAGCTGCTTCTAAAAATGATTCTTTATTTCGAGAAAAGGTTGAAAGCAAAGATCGTTTTCCGTTGTTTGATAAAGCCGAAAATAAAATTGACATTGTATTTTTTGCGCCAATTACAGGAAGTATCACACAAGAATTTAATATCACTAACAAGCATTTTGCCTTAGACATTTCTCAAAAAACAGGTACTCCTGTAAAAGCCATTGAAGATGGTCGGGTTATTTTTTCTGAATGGACTACAGAAACGGGGTATGTGCTGATTATTGAACACGGAACAGGTTTTATCTCTGTGTATAAACACAATGGTGTTTTGTTAAAGCAACAAGGTGATTTTGTAAAGTCTGGAGAAGCAATTGCAACCGTTGGTTCTACAGGAGAATTAACTACAGGTCCACATTTACATTTCGAATTATGGTATAACGGATATCCGGTTAACCCAATAAATTATATAGATTTCAAATAATGAGCATAAAATCTGTATTTGCAATTCCATTTGCCAAACAAGTCACAAAACGAGTTTTTAAATGGGCAAATAATCCACATAAAACACAAGAAAAAGTATTTCAAAAATTAATTTTGAAAGCAAAAAACACTGCTTTTGGAAAGGACCACGATTTTAAAAATATTACTTCATACAGTGATTTTAAAAGGCGCGTTAAAATTCAAGATTACGAAGGGTTAAGACCTTATGTTGATAGAATAATAGCTGGTGAAGAAGATGTCCTCTGGAAAGGGAAACCTTTGTATTTCGCAAAAACATCTGGTACAACTTCTGGGGCAAAATACATTCCAATTACAAAAGACTCAATGCCAACTCATATAAAAGCAGCACGGAATGCTTTGTTGTTTTATATGGCAGAAAAAAACGATGCTAGTTTTGTAAACGGTAAAATGATCTTTTTGCAAGGAAGTCCAGTGTTGGAAGATAAAAACGGAGTTAATTTGGGGCGTTTAAGCGGAATCGTAGCACATTACGTACCGCAATATTTGTTGAAAAACAGATTGCCAAGTTGGGAAACGAACTGTATAGAAGATTGGGACACAAAGGTGAATGCTATTGTCTCAGAAACGGTTGATGAAGACATGACTTTAATTAGTGGAATTCCTTCTTGGGTGCAAATGTATTTTGAAAAGCTCATTGAAAAAACAGGAAAACCTATTAAAGATATTTTCCCGAATTTTAATTTCTTTGTGTATGGTGGTGTTAATTTTGAACCATATAAAAACAAGTTTGAGAGTTTAATTGGTAAAAAGATAGATTATGTAGAATTATATCCGGCCTCTGAAGGTTTTATTGCCTATCAAGATTCACAAACGGAACCAGGAATGTTATTGCAACTAAATTCGGGCATTTTTTATGAGTTTATTCCATCAACAGAATTTTATGAAGAAAATCCAACTCGGATTTCTATAAAAGATGTGCAGTTGGAAGTGAACTATGTAATTATCTTAAATACCAATGCCGGTCTTTGGGGATATAATATTGGAGATACGGTTGAGTTTACTTCACTATTGCCATATCGTATTAAAGTAACAGGTAGAATCAAGCATTTTATTTCTGCTTTTGGAGAACATGTAATTGGGAAAGAAGTAGAGAAAGCATTGAACGATACAATTAAACAAACTGGAATTACTATTAGTGAGTTTACAGTGGCACCACAAGTAAATCCAGAAAGCGGATTGCCGTATCATGAATGGTTTATAGAGTTTGAAAATGAACCAGAAAACATGAAAGAATTTGCTGCTAACATAGATGCTTCTATGCAAGCACAAAATGTGTAT
>JAESTN010000408.1 GCA_016763595.1 Flavobacteriaceae bacterium
CGTACACATGCAATTACTTTTGCCCTTTCTGTATATGGAAACAAAGCAAATGCCTCTTTAAAAATAGACAGAACAAAATACAATGTTCGTTATGGATCGACCAGTTTTTTTGACGGGTTAAAAGACAAAGCAATTTATGATGAATTTGATTTGGTGATCGATTTAGAATTTTAGCATTAGCATATTTTAAAAGTAAAACCTCCTTTTTTAGGAGGTTTTTTTGCTTTGTAATTATAGATCTATTAACTGTTAAAATCAGTGTCATAAAAGCTCTAAACTACATATCAACACAAACTCATGCTACATTTAGAACACAATTTAAAGTAGTGAAAATCTCATCATAATAGGTACGAGATTTTTTTTACTAACTTTGATTAAATGCACTGCTATGAAAAAACACGTCTCCCCTTCTATTTTACTTTTTCTTTTAAGTATAAGTTTTAGTACTGCACAAGTGAATTACAATCTAGCGTGGAGTAATGAAGAGTTGTCTAATATTCAATCATATACACATACAGCAACGTCCATAAAACTAAATTCAAATAATGAAGCTATTGTCGCTTCAACACTAATTGATGGCAATCAACATGATTTACTCATTTCAAAATATTCTGAGTCGGGAGTATTGATTTGGAAAAAAATTATTGATGTTAAGAATAACAGCCGAGACGCATTCAAAGGGTTAATGATTGACAAAAATGACAATATCATACTTTTAGGAACCACAAAGTGGCCTGAAAATATTTACAAGCTATATCTTCTTAAGCTCACATCAAATGGAGAAAAAATTTTTGAAACAAACCACAATACTGATGATCAAATATTATATCGACCTAGTGAAACAATATTTGATGAAGATGGCAACATTTATATAACTGGGTATACAGATATAAACAACCCAGATTATACAGATACCCCCATTACAAGAAAAAAATTTTTCATTATAAAATTCAATCAAAATGGGGCGTTTCAATGGGAAGATAAAATACAAACTACCAATAGTATGGGGTATACATTAAGAATAATTAATAATATTCTTTCTGTAGTAGGCTCTATAGCACCACAATATTCTAAATCAATACTTTTTTATAGAACATATACAAAAAATGGAATTTTAATAAATAACCATGAAAAAGAAACCGAATTGCGTCCTAGATTTGTTTATTTAGATAAAGACGGAAATAGCTATTCAAATCATGGTAGAGGTTTTGGTATTACAAAATATAATAATATTGGAATAAAACAATGGGAGTTTAAAGTTCCTATAAACTTGCCAGATAATGTGAGTACAACTACTTTAAAAAACGTTATTTCTGATCGTTTTGGCAATATATATTTGTCGGGTACTCATCATGGCAAATTTTACAACGACCCAACTAAATATACAAATGGCGATTTATATGTCGCGAAAATTTCTCCTAAAGGAAAAATTATATATACGTATACATACAATAATCAAGGAAAAAACACGTACGAAAGAGGAAACAGAATGTTTCTTGGCAAGAATAATTATTTGTTTATTGGAGGGCAAAGTCAAGATGATTTTGGGGATCGCCATAATTATTTAGCGATAGTTTTAAATGATTTTGGGAAACCCATTCATATTATAAATGAAAAAACTATTGGAGAAAGTGTCATAGGCTCCGTAGCTGCAGATACTGATTTAAATTTTTATGTAACCGGAGTTTCAAATAATAACATTGTAACTAAAAAATATGCATTTAAGGGTTCATTAATTACCGATTTTAGGATATTTCCAAACCCATTTAAAGAAGAGCTACTAATTTCCCTACCTGGTATTTCTTCTCATACAGATTTCAAGCTATTTGACATTACCGGTAAGCAATTATTTCATAAAACCTATGAAAATACAAGAAGTATACTTGTAGACACACGACTTTTAAAGAATGGCTTTTACTTTTATCAAATCTCATCAAGTGACGGAAATATTCAATCAGGTAAAATTATAAAAATCGATACTAAATAAGATCTTATTAAACATAAAACATCCGAACCAAAAAACAACAAAATATGAAACCAGGAATGATTAAAGTAAGCGTATTGTATCCAAAACAAGAAGGAAAAACTTTTGATATGGATTATTACTGTAACAAACATATACCAATGGTTGCCGAGCTTTTAGGCAATGCTGTAAAAGGTGCATCTGTAGAAGAAGGGCTAGGAGGTGGAGCTCCAGGAGATCCTGCAACCTATATTGCCATGGGGAATTTATATTTTGACAGCATGGACTCTTTTCAAAATTCATTTGGTCCAAATGCAGCACAGATTATGGGAGACCTTCCTAACTACACAAACATTGAACCTATAATACAAATCAGTAAAGTGGTGATTTAAATAAAAACAACCTTTAAAAAGAGGTTTAATCCTTTTCCCCGAGGGTAAAAAAACCATTTACTGGCTTACCAAATACTTTAGATAATTTTAAAGCCAACACGGTAGAAGGCACATACCTATTTGCTTCTATAGAGTTAATGGTTTGCCTTGATACGCCTATTTTTTTGGCCAAGTCATCTTGGGTCAGGTTTAGAATCGCGCGCTCTACTTTTATGGTGTTTTCCATTATCTAAAACGTTTTAAATTATGGAAAAATAATAATTGAATCATCAGCATAAATAGCAACACTTGAAAGTCACCCAAGTTTTTCAATTCAGAAGCATTTGATTTCACTACGCTATCTACACCAAACTCAATATAAGGCATTACTAAAGCATACACTACACCAATAACAAAAGCAATGGCATACGATTGAGAACGTAAAGTGATTGTCATTTCATCTTCCTCTTTGTCTTTAGATATAGACATAATTAATAACCCAATTAAAAGTGTTTTTTGCAAGAGCAATTTTAACCAAGGCGCTTCTCCTTCTAATGCATAAGCTCTTACAAACATTAGTACTATAGATAGTGCTGCAATGGTAATTCCAACATTCATAAATTTAGAGGGCAATCTAAAATTAATCAATTTCCCAAATCGTTTTTGTTCACATTCAATATGTTTTCGTGCATTCATAATTGACAAATTTGCTTTATATTATGTAAAATATACTTTTCTATATGACAAATATACTTTACATTATTGAAATACACAAATCTGCTTTCAAATTTTTAGTACCTTTATAAATCACAAGTAATTACGATGTTTACATTTTTCAGAAAAAGAAAGAACCCAGCTTTTTTAAAAAAGCCAACCAAAAATGCACACCATAAACACATCTACTTTTAAGCCTAATGTAAATAACCGGCCCTCTAAAGCGACCATAAATAATTTTTAAATTAAGATTACTGACTCCTACTCACTGCCCATTCAATATAATTCTCAAATGAACAAACTTCTATTTACAATTGCACTTATTCTCTGTTTATCTTGCTCAAAAGAGGATCACAAAGAACCAAATATTCTAATAGACATTGAAGGGAACCAATATAAAACCATTCGCATTGGTGATCAAACTTGGATGGCAGAAAATTTAAAAACAACAAAATACAACGACAATACACCCATTGAAAATGGCACAAATAACTGGTCCTCAACTGAGGGGAGATACCTATGGGCTAGTACAAGCGATTTAAACAATGTTATTGTAGAAACATTACCACATGATTATTACGGAATTATTTACAACTTTGCCACCGCAAAAACTGAAAAACTAGCACCTAAAGGGTGGCGAATCCCAACAAAATCAGATTGGGAAAAGCTCATTGTATATGTAAAGAATAATGGCTTTGAAAATATAGAAGGCAAAGCTTTAAAGTCTAAATCTGGATGGTTTTCTAATGGCTATGGTACCGATTATTTTAATTTTAATGCCCTACCTGCTGGCTATGTAGATACTTTTGGCACTGCAAAGGTTGATGGTTTTGTGGCCAATTGGATGTCAACAACTCAAAATAATGCTTTCTCATATATTAGTGTAGGCATGGTCTATGATCAACATACAATCTCAATATCAGATGCTATTTTACTCTTTGGAAACTCTGTTAGATGTATCAAAGAATAAAAAATAAATATTTACATAAATTTATTGTAACCTTCTTTTAACATGTATGGTCTTACTAAAAAATAAAACCAACCATGACACAAAAATTAAAGAAAAGCCTAATAATATTTATTTCTATAGCTTTTATAGCAACAGGATTTTCACAAACTAAAGAAGCACAAATTGACAAGCTCTTAAACGAAAAATTCAACTCGAATACCTCTGGAGCAGCCATACTAATTACTCAAAAAGGAAAAACAATTTACAGAAAGGCTTTCGGACAAGCAAATCTTGAACACGGAGTTCAAATGAAGCCAGAAAATGTATTTGAGATTGGTTCAATGACCAAACAATTTACCGCGGTTTCTATTTTACAATTGGTAGAACAAGGGAAAATAAAACTAACAGATGAAATCACAAAATTTATTCCCGATTACCCAACACAGGGGCATAAAATAACGGTGCATCATTTACTAAACCATACTTCTGGAATTAAAAGTTACACGAGTATGAGAAAATTATTTGCAGTAGCCAGAAATGATATGAAACCCCTAGAATTAATTAAGTTCTTTAGAGATGAACCAATGGATTTTAATCCAGGAGAAAAATACAAATACAACAATTCAGCCTACGTGATTTTAGGATATATAATCGAAAAAATATCAGGTGTTTCATATGCAGAATATGTTCAAAAAAACATTTTCGACACCTTAAATATGACCAATTCTACCTATGCTAGTCACACAAAATTGATAAAAAACAGAGCCTCTGGATATCGCAACAGAAATGGGTATCAAAATGCCACCTATATTAGTTTTACGTTACCTTATGCAGGCGGTTCATTAATGTCTACAATAGACGATTTAAATACTTGGCAACAAGCATTGACAAACAACAAATTACTAAAAAAAGAAACGCTACAGAAAGCACATACAAATTACACATTAAACAACGGTGAGAAAATAAACTACGGGTATGGCTGGAATATCAAGACAATTAACGAGAACGTCTCTTACGAACATGGAGGAAGTATTTTTGGATTTAAATCAATGGGAATCTACATTCCTAGTAAAGATATTTACGTAGTTACATTGACTAATTGCGATTGTATTTCTCCAACAAAGATGACTAGAGAAATTACCAAAATTATCCTTGACTAGCCTTAATGCTACATAAATTGACAACGGTACACTTAGAATTCTAAAGCATCATAAAAATTATTCTTTTAAAATAAATAATCCACAACGTTTCTGTTGTGGATTAAATATTTATAATAATAACAGGTATTCGTTTTATCTCAACCAAACATATTATAACCCCTAAAATTTATAATAATGTCATTCAATCAATAAAAATAATAATTGTATTATTATATCATAAATTTCAGAAATTCTATTCAATTTTATGTGAGCATTTTTACGTGTTTTTTAAAAACCGCACAAATACCCTTATAAATACCCATATTGTTAGCACGGTCCCGAAATTCAAAATTGCGTCAAACAGCAAGCCTATTCTCTTCAAGACTTTTTAAAATTCACTAAATAGTAGGAACATTTTTTCACAATAAATACTTCTTTGTTGTACTTAAAGAAATTTAAGTAAAAAATGATTAGTTTCGATAAACGTTGTAATTCAAAAAAATCACTAAATGTATACAAAAAAAACATTCACTTTTTTCCAAATGGCCTCGTGGACACGTTTTGAAACACTACTTTTTACGATTATTATTGTTGCTTGGGTTTCTACCTATTATTTCTTAGACTTAGTTTGGTTAAAAATACCGTGGACCCCACTTGCATTAATTGGAACTGCAGTTGCATTTGTAATTGGATTCCAAAACAACGCTGCTTACGGAAGAATCTGGGAAGCTAGAAAAATTTGGGGCGGTATTGTAAACACCTCAAGGACTTTTGGAATGTTTACCCAAGACATGATAAATAATGAACATACAGAAAACCCTTTATCACAAAAAGAATTAGACCGTGAAATTAAAATTCTAACCTATCGTCATATCGCTTGGATGACCGCTTTACGTCATTCAATGAGAGTGCTTAAACCGTGGGAAACAGCGGCCAAACACAAAACAAATAAAGAATGGGATTTAAGTCCTCCAGAGTTAAAATCGACTTTAGAAAAAGACATTGAACCCTATATTTCGGCAACTGATTTTAAGTATATAATGAGTAAAAGCAACAAACAAACAGCCTTGTAGTATTTACAATCTCATCACTTAAAATCCCTAAAAGATAAAGGTCTTGTTTGGGAGTTTTCCTTTTTAGAATTAGAAAACGTGTTGAAAGAATTGCTTACTTTTCAGGGAAAAAGCGAACGTATTAAGAATTTCCCTTATCCGAGACACTTTGCAACGTTAAATCACTTTTTTATGTGGATTTTCGTACTCCTTTTACCTTTGGCTTTAATTCCTCAGTTTGCAGAAATCGGACTTAGTATAGCCGATTCAAATCCATTAATTAGCAAATTATTTATCTGGTTTACAGTCCCTTTTTATGTAATCGTTTCTTGGGTTTTTCATACCATGGAAAGAATTGGACGAACCGGAGAAAACCCTTTTGAAGGCACCGCTAATGATGTCCCTATTTCTACAATTTCTAGAGGAATAGAAATTGATTTAAGGCAAAACCTAGGTGAATCTGACGAAGAAATACCAAAACAATTTACAGTAAAACTCGACACACAATTCTAGACTAAAACCCAATTCATGAAAAAAATATTTTTCTTTTTATTTGCCACAAGTATCACTTTTGCACAAACCAATACAGAAGTTTTTTTATACACGCTCTCTAATACAAACGGAAACTTTAAAATAACTAACGGAAAAAACATTTCTAACAACCCGGGGTATGATAGCCAACCTCACTTTTACTCAAAAAAGGCAATTGTTTTTTCATCAACCAGAAATAAACTAACAGATATTGCGAAATACACTATAGAAACCGGAAAAATTGAATTTTTAAATGACACGCCAAATGGAGGAGAATATTCACCACAACGCATTCCTAAATCTAAAGATGTTTCTGCAGTCAGACTTGATAATGATGGATTGCAACGCTTCTATAAATACGATGCTAAAACAGGAGACAGTAAAGAGATTGTTGCCGATTTAAAAGTTGCTTATCCGATGTGGTATACTAAAAATACGCTCATTGCAGTTTCTATTGTTGGAGATGATTTAGACCTGGTTATTAGCGAATTATCCTCTAAGAAAAACACGACCATTCAGAAAAAAACTGGAAGATCATTACACCATATTCCAAATAGCAATTTGATTAGTTATATTAGTAAGGCTTCTGATAAATGGGAAATCAGATCACTAGACCCAAAAACTGGTATCACAAAAAAAATTGTAAACACCGTTGGTAAAAAAGAAGATATTTGCTGGCTACCAGATGGAACTATCTTAACGGCTTATAATAATATGCTGTTAAAATTCAATCCAAAAAAGGATGAAAACTGGAGTATTTTTCACACATTTTTGAGTGATGAAATCAATAACATTTCTAGAATAATTGTGAATAATGAGGGGACTAAACTTGCCTTAGTAGCAGAAGAATCACCAAAACACATTGTACAAAAACAAGTTGAAGCCTATAACAACAGAGATATTGATGCCTTTTTAGCAACCTATACAAAAGGGGTAAAAGTATATACGTTTCCGAATACTTTAAATTACGAAGGAAGAGAAGAAATGAGAAAAAGATATGCACCAATGTTTCAGAAAACCAAAGATTTGCATTGTAAAATCATAAAGCGCATTGTAAATGGGGCTAAAGTAATCGACGAAGAATTAGTCACTTCTAACGGAAATCAATTTAAAGCTGTTGCTATTTATCAAGTAACCAACGGAAAAATTAGCAGTGTCACTTTTCTAAAATAATTTACCCATTAATTTGTTTTTCAAAATATCCTTTTAAATAAAATATTTGAATACTAACAAGTACAGAAAAGGTTATTGCAAAATACAGTGTGGTATTAGAAACATTAATATTGTCTAACAATCCACTGAAATTGAGTTTTTCTAAAAAAGAAAAATTTAGTTCAGGCAAGTTAAAAAGACTTTCTTCACTAGATTTAAAAGGAATAAGAACTGCCGCAATAATCGCTGCAAAAACAATAAACCATGCTTTTTTAGAAATTAATGGTTTGTAGGTAATTGCACTTTTAAAGGACTGTAATTCTCCTATTTTTTGCATCAAATTAGATGTGAAATCTAAAGAAGGTGATTCTATCGGAATTTCTTGCACATACTTTTTTGTAAAAGCATGAATCTCTTCTATGTGTTTATTTTCTCCCATAATGACTAATTAATTCTGGTTCTACTGTATTTTTAACAATGCTCAATAATTTCTTACGAGCTCTGTGTAATTTCACTTTTACATTTGCTTCACTCATAGAAGTTACTTCTATAATTTCCTTCAAACCTAACTCTTTAAAATAGAAGAACAATAGTATTGCTCTTTCATCTTCTTGTAATTGTTGCATACAATCATTTATAATCGCTGCTCTTTCTTCTCTTTCAATACCATCTAATATCGTTTCAACAGATGATATGTAATTTATTGTTATCTCATCAATGGCTACATTA
>JAESTN010000409.1 GCA_016763595.1 Flavobacteriaceae bacterium
AAAGTAATCGAGAACATGCAAAAAACAGGTTCTTTTTACAAGGCGATCCAGGAGCAGTATTAATGTTAGAAGTTGCTGCAGATACTCTTGAAGAAGCAGAAGTGTTGGCCGATAACTTAATTGCAGATTTAGAAAAAAAGAAGATGGGATATCACCATCCAAAAATATACGGAGCTGATATCAATAAAATATTTGCCTTACGTAAAGCTGGTTTAGGTTTATTGGGTAATATGGTTGGAGATCACAAAGCAGTTGCATGTATAGAGGACACGGCAGTCGATTTAAACGATTTACCAGATTTTATAGAGGAATTTACCTTAATCATGGACAAGTATCAGCAAGATGCGGTGTACTATGCACATGCTGGAGCTGGAGAGATTCACTTACGCCCTATATTAAACTTAAAGAAATCAGAAGACGTAGTACTTTTTAGAAAGATTACTACAGAAACTGCTGAATTGGTTAAGAAATACAAAGGGTCATTTAGTGGTGAACATGGGGACGGGATTGTACGTGCCGAGTTTATTCCGCTAATGATTGGAGAAGAGAATTACCAGTTATTAAGACGTATTAAAAAAGCTTTTGATCCTAATAACGTTTTTAACAAAGGAAAAATTACGGATGCTTTTCCGATGGATAAAAGTTTGCGCTATGAGATCGACAGAAAAGAACCAATAATCAAAACTATTCAAGATTTTTCTGAAAGTGAAGGGATTTTAAAACTGGCAGAGAAATGCAATGGTTCTGGAGATTGTAGAAAACCTGCATCTGCAGGTGGTACCATGTGTCCGAGTTATAGAGCTACTAAAAATGAAAAAGATACCACAAGAGCCAGAGCAAACACACTGCGTGAGTTTTTGACCAACTCTGAAGAACAAAATAAATTCGACCATAAAGAATTAAAAGAGGTCTTTGACCTCTGTTTAAGCTGTAAAGCCTGTGCCTCAGAATGCCCGAGTAACGTAGATGTTGCTGCTTTAAAGGCAGAGTTTTTATATCAATACCAAGAGACAAACGGCTATTCTTTTAGAAGTAAACTATTTGCCAACAATGTAAAGTACAACAAACTAGGAAGCATCACTCCTGCCCTAACCAATGTATTGTTAAATACTTCATTGGCAAAAGCAGTAATGGGTGTTGCACAACAAAGAACAGTTCCCAAATTAGCCTCCAAAACATTTAGCAAATGGTTTGCCAAGCAAGAAAATGGGGCCCATTCTAAAAAAGTGTATTTGTTCAATGACGAATTCACCAATTACTATGATGTAGAAATCGGAAAAGATGCAGTACACGTTCTAGAGAAATTAGGGTACTCTGTAGAAGTAATAGCTCATAAAGAAAGTGGACGTAGTTTTATTTCTAAAGGATTCTTAAAAGAAGCAAAAGAAGTTTGTAATGAGAATGTGATATTGTTTAAAGACCTAATTACAGAAGAAACACCATTAATAGGAATTGAACCTTCTGCAATCTTAACCTTTAGGGACGAGTACCTTCGTTTGGCAGATGATAAAAAAGCAGCCCAAAGAATTGCCGAAAATGCCTTTACCATTGAAGAGTTTTTAAACATCCAATTAGAGAACGGAAATATTGACAAAGACTTGTTTACCAAAGAGGCAATGGTTTTAAAAATTCATGGGCACTGTCACCAAAAAGCATTGTCTAGCACAGCGGCGAGTTTTAACATCTTAAACATTCCTACAAACTATTCAGTCACTATCTTAAATACGGGATGCTGTGGAATGGCTGGAAGTTTTGGATATGAGAAGGAACATTACGAATTGAGCATGCAGGTTGGTGAAGACACCCTGTTTCCAAAAGTAAGAAACTGTGCATCTGATACAGAAATTGTAGCGGCAGGAACGAGTTGTAGGCATCAAATTTTTGACGGAACCAAACGCATTGCAAAACATCCAATTAGCATTTTAAAAGAAGCAATTATTTAATTATGAGTTTTGAATTATAAATAGCAAATTTAGGTATCATCGATTCATAATTGTTTTTTGTACATTTAAGAACTAATCATACTACTGTGTTCAAACAAAACAAAACCACCTCAATGTTTGCCCTTGTTATTGCGGGCGAAGCAATTTTCTTACTGCCTTTTATTTTAATGCGCGTTTTTAAGCCTGTTATTAGAGAGGCTTTTCTTATTTCCGATGCACAAATTGGCGAAGCCCAAGCTTTGTATGGAATTACTGCTGTAATCTCCTACTTCTTTGGAGGCTTTATAGCCGATAAATGGGAAGCGAGAAAACTATTATGCCTATCCTTAATTCTCACCGGAATTGGTGGGTTTTGGATGACGATGATCCCATCAATTTTCACCTTAAAAATACTATATGCCTTTTGGGGTGTTTCAACCATATTCTTATTCTGGGCAGCCTTAATAAAAGCAACACGACAATGGGGTAACGCGAACAATCAAGGCTTGTCTTTTGGGTTATTAGATGGTGGAAGAGGCTTTTTTGCAGCTACCATTGCATTGTCTGGAGCAGCAATTTTAAGTTATTTTTTCCCTGCGGATTCGATAGAAATTACTTTTGAGAATAAAGTACAAACCTTGCAATATATTATTGGAACCATTACCGGAATTGTCTTTTTAGTCGCTGTATTGGTTTGGTTTGTTTTGCCTAAAGAAAATCTTGAAAAATCAAATTCTAAAGAGTTTCAATTTGATTTTAAACAAGCATTCTTATTAATGAAACAACGAAAAGTCATCTACCATTCCCTAATTATTTTTTGCGCCTATTCTGCCTATAAATTAACGGGAACTTATGGAACCTATGCGCGTGATGTTTGGGGATACACCTTAGAAGAATCTACCTATTTCGCAGTGTTTATTCAATTTTTAAGACCTATAGCGGCAGTAAGTGTTGGTTGGATTGCTGATAAGTATGTTCCTTCAAAACTAATCGTTCCTTGTTTTACAATTTTAATTATTGCTTCTTCCGTATTAGGATTGGGATTCTTTTACGATCAACCAATATTTTTATCATTTACCTTTTTTGTATTTATGGCCTTGGGAACCTATTCTTTAAGAGGCTTGTATTTTGCTATTATTGAAGAAACAAAAATCCCCATTCAATTAACAGGAACACTAGTCGGTATTATTTCTGTTGTAGGGTTTACTCCTGATATTTTTATGTCTTTATTTGTAGGGTATATGTTAGGAAAAGATCCAACAGTGATAGAATACCAAAACTTATTCACATTGTTTACAATCATTCCAATCATTGGATTACTAGCTGCAATTGGGTTCAAAAAAGCCCTGAAAAAATAATCTTTTGTTGAAAAATTCATCTCTAAAAAACTGATTTTTAGTTAATTATTTCGTAAATTAGAGACGCCCCCATGCAATATTTCAAAATTTTCTATTATGGGAACCAATCAAATAATTATTAAAAATGCACTAAAAATAGTTCTAGGGATTGTGATATATTTCTTTGCCATGAAACTATTTGGCTTGGATACTATTTCAGAATTACGTTTCTTAAATTTCCTTTTTGTTGTTTGGGGAATTAATAGCGCTATCAAAAACAACATCCAAAAAAACAAAGACACCTTTTATATTTCTAATCTCTTTATTGGCGTCTCAACATCTGTGATTGCAGTTGGAATGATCATCATAGGCCTCATTACCTATGTTAGCTTAATAGACCCTGGTTTTATAAACGTGTTAGAAAAATCGTTCCTTTGGGGGTCGAATCTGACTTTACCATTAATAATTTTTGCAATTGCTATTGAAGGTATTGCTTCTTCTGTGATTTGCTCCTTTATTTTAATGCAATATTGGAAAAACTATAAAATTGAAGATTATGCAGTATAAAAAAAGCTCCTCAATTGAGGAGCTTTTTTTATAGGTATATTATATTACTCGTTATTTCAAACTTGCCAAGCTATTTTTTATCGTTTCGATTTTCGCTAAGGTGTCTGCTTCTTTTTTACGTTCTAATTCCAGTACTTTTTCTGGTGCATTGTTTACAAAACGCTCATTAGACAACTTCTTTGTAATTCCGAATAAGAACCCTTCTGCTCTTTTTAACTCTGCATTCAGTTTCTCTGTTTCTGCTTCAACATCAATATCATCTACAGAAACAGGCACAAAATACTCGTTAGATTTCACTCTAAATGAAGCTCCTTCAACTTTTTCTGAAACATAGTTAATAGTTGCTGTATTTGTAAGCTTTTTAATTACAGCATCTAATTCTGTTGTAGCATTGTCATTATTTACAACAAACAATTCAATCCCTTCTTTAAAAGAAATATTCTTCTCTTTTCTGATGGTTCTAATTCCAGATACTACCTCTGCAATCATTGAGAAGTCTTCGATTAATTCCGCATTACTTGTTGTTACTTCTGGCCATTTTGCCACAATCAACGCTTCTTCTGGAGTTCTCACCGAAATAAATTGCCAAATCTCTTCTGTTAAGAAAGGCATAAATGGATGTAATAATTTTAAATTATTTTCAAAAGCTGCAATTACTGCATCGTAGGTTTTCTTATCAATTGGTTTCCCAAATTCTGGTTTTACCATTTCTAAGAACCAAGAAGCAAAATCGTCCCAAACTAATTTATAGATTGCCATTAATGCATCTGATAGTCTGTATTTAGAAAAGTGATCGTCAATTTCTGCTAATACTGTTTGAAACTTTGCTTCATACCAATCTATTGCAATTTCAGCAACCTCTGTTTGCTTTGCCGATTCATCAATTTCCCAACCGTTTACCAAACGAAAAGCATTCCATATTTTATTTGCAAACCCTTTTCCTTGTTGACATAAAGATTCGTCAAACATTAAATCATTTCCAGCAGCAGAACTTAATAATAAGCCGACTCTCACTCCATCTGCTCCGTACTCTTCTATTAATTTCAATGCATTAGGCGAATTCCCCAAAGATTTAGACATTTTTCTACGTTGTTTGTCACGTACCAAACCTGTCAAATATACATTGTTAAACGGTTTTTTATCTTTAAATTCATACCCAGCTACAATCATACGGGCTACCCAGAAAAATAAGATATCTGGACCTGTAACTAAATCGTTTGTTGGATAGTAATATTTAATTTCTTCATTTTCTGGATTTCGAAGTCCGTCAAAAACTGACATTGGCCATAACCAAGAAGAGAACCAAGTATCTAGTGCGTCAGAATCCTGACGCAAGTCATTCGTTGTAAGCTGAAAATTGTTTGTTTTTTCTTTCGCTAATTCTAACGCGTCTGAGCTATTTTCTGCGACTACAAAATCCTCTTTTCCATCTCCGTAGAAATAGGCTGGAATTTGTTGTCCCCACCATAATTGACGAGAAATATTCCAATCACGAATGTTTTCCATCCAATGACGATATGTATTTTCGAATTTTTTTGGATATAGATTGATTTCTGCATCTTCACCTAAAACTGCATCGATAGCAGGTTTTGCCAAATCTTCCATTTTCAAGAACCATTGATCAGATAATCTAGGTTCTATAATTGCTTTGGTTCTTTCAGAAGTACCTACTTTATTTAAATGAGATTCAGTTTTTATTAAAATTCCTTTCTCTTCTAGTTCTTTTACAATTTCTTTACGAGCTACAAAACGATCTTTTCCTTCGTAATGCAATCCAAAAGAATTTAAGGATGCATCTTCATGAAAAATATCGATTACTTCTAATTTGTGTTTATCTCCTAAAACCTTATCATTTTCATCGTGTGCTGGTGTAACTTTTAAACACCCTGTTCCGAACTCAATATCAACATATTCGTCTTCAATAATAGGAATTACACGGTTGCATAATGGAACAATTGCTTTCTTTCCTTTAAGATGAGTAAAACGCGCATCGTTTGGATTGATACAAATTGCTGTATCACCAAAAATAGTTTCTGGACGTGTTGTAGCAATTGTTAAGGTCTCATCAGAGCCTTCTACTTTATATTCTAAATAGTATAAGTTTCCTTGTTTTTCAACATGAATTACTTCTTCATCAGACAAGGTAGTCTTAGCTTCTGGATCCCAATTTACCATTCTATACCCACGGTAAATTAAGCCCTTATTGTATAAGTCTACAAAAACCTTAATTACTGATTCAGACATATCTGGATCCATAGTAAATGAGGTTCTTTCCCAATCACAAGAACAACCCAATTTTTTCAATTGTTCTAAAATGATTCCACCATATTCATGTTTCCACTCCCAAGCATGTGCTAAAAACTCTTCTCTTGTTAAATCATTTTTATCAATTCCTTGTTCTTTTAACTTGGCAACTACTTTTGCTTCTGTAGCAATAGATGCATGATCTGTTCCAGGAACCCAACACGCGTTTTTACCTTGTAAACGAGCTCTTCTTATTAGAACATCTTGAATTGTGTTATTCAACATATGCCCCATATGAAGGACTCCTGTTACGTTTGGTGGCGGAATTACTATTGTATATGGCTCTCTTTCATCTGGTGTTGAATGAAAATAATCATTCTTCATCCAGTAGTCATACCATTTATTCTCTACACTTGTTGCAATATATTTAGATGGGATATCCATTCTTTGGCTTAATTTTTGAAATATAAAGAGCAAAAATACTACTTTTACCTAAAATACATTCAACATGAAGAAATATATTCTATTCCTTTTTTTAGTTAGCACCGCATCCATTGTTTCTGGACAGAACTCTAACGACACAAAACCAGTGTTTAAGTTTGTAAAAGAATCGATTAATTACGGTAAAATAGAACAAAACTCGAATGGAAATAGAATCTTTGAATTTACCAATATTGGTAAAAGCCCGCTCATTATAAAAGAAATAAAAACTTCATGTGATTGCGCTGTCCCTAAAAAACCCACAAGACCAATTATGCCTGGTGAAAAAGGAACCATTGAAGTTTCTTATGACACTTCAAAAATTGGTGGTTTTATAAAACAAATTACCATCTTTTCAAATGCGAAACACCCCATAAAAAGGTTGCGAATTAAAGGCTTTGTTGTAAAAAAGAAATCTAAACTTATTAAAGAAAAAGGCTTATTGGAGAATGATTAGATTTTTCGAACCAATTTAAATTGAAATTTCATCGTCTTCCCTTCTCTTTGGATCTTCATTCTAATCTTTCTTAGATTTCCATCTTGAAATTTCCCAAGCAATTCACGCAATGTTAATTCATGCACTCTAATACTATTGATGCTTAAGATGACATCGTTTTCTTTAAGTCCAGCTTTATCTCCTGGAGAATTTGGTAAAACATGCTTAATTTTAAATGAAGGTCTAAATCGATAGGTATAACTAGACACTAAGTTTATGGTATTATTAGTAGTCGTATGAGAATTTCTCGATGAATAAGAATCAATAAATTGGGCGTCTTCTTTTTCTCTTACCAATACCTTACCATTATACACAACATCTATACCACTCATATTGTATTCAAATCCTCCTCTAAAGGAACCATTCTTTTTAAGGGTAATTGTTTTGTTAGGGTAGTCGACCCAAATCTTAAACCTTTTTAAAATATTGCCACCAATACTTCCATTTCTAGCTTTAAATTGTCTCGCATAATAGGTAGATAAAGAATCTAAGAATGAAACCGTAGGGTTTTTAATATGAAATGTACCAATTGTTAAGCCTTTAATTCTACTTTTATTACCATAAATAGTACCGCTTAACCCTTCACCTAAAATATCTCTAAAATACCTAATTGGTGTTTGTATTTCTTCTTTTGTATTTTCAAATAACCAGACAGCACTACTTCCTCCAGTATCAATTAATAACTTCACATCCGTTAATTTGTCACCAATAGTATCTAATTGCACTTTCGCATTTATATATGGCTTGTTTCGATAAAATTGCAATGGAAATACTTGACATTTCCTGCATTTTTTATCCTTATAAAACAGGGGGTTGTAAAGTGTAATTTTTTTAGTAGAGTAATTTATGTAAACAATTGCATCTTTAAATATTTTATGACCGATAATGCCATGAATTGTAACTCCCATTCTACCAGAAACATCAAATCGATCTCTTAAAATCACATATACATCTTCTGATTTACTAATAAAAGTTTTGATTTTCATTGTGTTGTTTCTAGACAACAGCGCTTCTATAGACAGACCATCTCCCAATCCCTGAAGATTGATTTTTTTGACATTATTTAAACCGATACTATCGTTTTGAGACAGATTAAATAATATTGTTTTATCAACACCAGTATCTAAAATAAATGACAAAGACCTTCCGTTCACATCAACAGGAATCACAATTAAATTATTAACCAACTTAAATCGAAAGCTTATTTCGGTATTATTACTACCGAAAAAGTTAAATTTAGATTGTGATTGAATGTTTAAAGTAAGAACTAATAATAGTAATGTAAATAGAGTACTTTTTTTTATCAATTAAAAGTGTTTTGAGTTAAATGTAAAAATACAAAAATAGATTTTTATTTTACTTATTTTAGGAAATCTTTAACCTTTATAATATCTAAAAAAGATATTCATAACTAAGTTATTAATTCAAAATAAATTCAGAAATTTGCCATACTTGTTACTAATTGAAAATCAAAAATTATGCCTTTAATTTCAACCAAAGGAAACTTAATGCCAGAATCACCAATTCGTAAATTGGTGCCCTATGCAGAAAATGCTAAAAAGAGAGGTACAAAAGTGTACCATTTAAATATTGGTCAACCTGATATTAAAACTCCACAAGTTGCTTTAGATGCAATTAAAAACAATACGATCGAAGTATTGTCTTATGCAAGATCTGAAGGATCGGAAGAATACAGAACTAAGTTAGCTAATTACTATGCTACTAATAATATTTCTGTATCTCCAAATGACATCGTTGCGACTACCGGTGGGTCTGAGGCATTGCTATTTACAATTGGAAGTATTACAGATCCAGGAGATGAAATTATTATCCCTGAGCCATTTTATGCAAATTACAATGGCTTCTCTACTGCTTCTGGAATAACAGTTGTTCCAGTAATATCTGGAATCGATGACAATTTTGCCTTGCCTAAAATTGAAGACTTCGAAAAATTAATTACCGATAAAACAAAAGCAATATTAATTTGTAACCCTGGAAATCCAACTGGATACTTATATTCTAAGGAAGAAATTCAAAAACTAAAGCAAATCGTTTTAAAGCACGACTTATTTTTAATTGCTGATGAAGTATATCGTGAGTTTGTATATGATGGTTTAGAACATCACTCAATAATGAGTGAAGATGGATTGGATCAACATGCAATTATGATTGATTCTGTTTCTAAGCGTTATAGCATGTGTGGAGCAAGAATTGGATGTATTGTTTCTAGGAACGAAGAATTTATTGCAACTGCAATTAAATTTGCGCAAGCAAGACTAAGTCCACCAACCTATGCGTTATTAGCGAGTGAGGCGGCTTTAGAAACTCCTCAAAGTTATTTTGATGACGTAATTGAAGAATATGTGGAAAGAAGAAATACTTTAATTTCGGAGTTGCAAAAAGTTGATGGTGTAAAAGTGGCTAGTCCAAAAGGAGCTTTTTATTGTGTTGTTCAATTACCCGTTAAGGATACTGATGATTTTGCGCAATGGATGTTAGAAAAGTTTGATTTAAATGGAGAAACTGTAATGGTGGCTCCTGCTAGTGGATTCTACTCTACTCCTGGTGAAGGAAAAAATCAAGTGCGAATTGCATACGTTTTAAACAAAACTGATTTGAAAAAATCTGTAGAAGTTATCGCTGCAGCATTAAAACAATACAATAGTTAATTGACTATTTTAGAAAACATATCTTTAAAAGAATACAATACGTTTGGCGTAGATTGTTATGCCAAACGTTTTGTTTCTATCACCTCATTTTACCAACTACAACAGGTATTAAAAAAAGAGCAAGACCTCTTCTTAATTAGTGGCGGTAGTAATATGTTGCTTACAAAAGACATTGATACCCTTGTTGCTTTTATAAATATCAAAGGAATTTCTATTGATAGAGAGTATGAAGATTCAGTTCATTTAACTGTCAATGCCGGAGAAAACTGGCACGAGTTTGTCTTGTGGTGTATTTCTCAAGACTTTGGAGGATTAGAAAATCTTTCTTTAATTCCGGGTAATGTTGGGACTTGCCCAATACAGAATATTGGTGCCTATGGTGTAGAAGTAAAAGACACCATAACCACGGTTGAAGCCCTAGATATTGAAACGGGTAAACGTATTACTTTTTCAAATACTGAATGTGGTTTTGGATATCGAAATTCCATTTTCAAAAATGAAGCCAAAGGAAAATATATCTTAACTGCTGTTAGCTTTCGGTTAACTAAAAAGAAGCACCAATTAAATACGTCTTATGGAGCCATTGAAACCGCTTTACAAGAACAAGGTATTTCTAGCCCAACTATAAAAAACATTTCTGCTGCAGTTATTGCAATCAGACAATCGAAACTTCCAGATCCAAAAGAAATTGGAAATAGCGGGAGTTTCTTCAAAAACCCTGTAATTTCTACAAAACAGTTTTTAGAATTGCAAAAAAACAACCCTACAATTCCGAGTTATAAAATATCTGAAACTGAAACGAAAGTACCTGCTGGTTGGCTGGTTGAGCAATGTGGATTTAAAGGAAAACGTTTTGGCGATGCTGGTGTGCATGAAAAACAAGCATTGGTTTTGGTAAATTATGGAAATGCTTCTGGAATTGAGATTTACAATCTTGCAAAGAAAATTCAGCAAACAGTCTTTGACACTTTCAATATACCATTAGAAATAGAAGTGAATATTATTTAAGCTTCTTTTTAAGTAGTTTTATATGCCTTACTATGCGTTCTGTTTCCACAGCTAAAGTACCATTATACACACCTCTTATTCTTCCTTTTTTATCTATCAGGATAAAATTTTCTGTATGAATAAAAGCATCCTCGTCTTGAGTCTTGACAAAATCTTCATCTGCAAAATATGCTTTTCTAGCAATATCGTAAATCTCTTTTTTAGGCCCCGTAACCAAGTTCCATTTTTTAGAATCAACATTATTCTCTAGTGCGTACTCTTTTAAAACGGGTACAGAGTCTTTGACCGGAGTTACAGAGTGAGACAGTAACAGCACCTCTTTATCATCTTTAAAAGCAGCTTGCAATGCTCCCATGTTTTTAGCGAGCCTCGGACAAATGCCAGGACAAGAAGTAAAGAAAAAATCTACTACATATATTTTGCCTTCATACGTTTTGTTGGTTACAGATTTTCCTTCTTGATTTGTAAATTTAAATGCAGGGATTTTATGAATTGTAGCATACTGTTCTGAAGTTTCAGAAATCCATTCAGGTGTAAACTCGGCCGAATTAAAAAACGGTAAGGTCATTTCTTTGTTTACTTCTGAAGCTGTATTACAGGCCATAAGTGTACTTAAAGCGAGTACTATATATATATTATTTTTCATCATTAGTTTTTACTGAATAACATTTTTTCAAACCAATTAACCCAAACCTTTCACCATTTACAACGGTGTAATTTGCTCTAATATTCCCATTTGACAACCACATTTTTTGTGACCCTACTTCTTTTCCATCTACATAATTAAATTCCCGAACTAGTTGCCCATTGGCATACCATTCTTTAATGGTACCATGGTATACTCCTTGGTTACTGTATGGATATTCAAATAGTTGCTGTCCGTTTTCCCTCCATGCTTTATGTATGCCAACTTTAAACCCTTCTTTATAGAAACGAAGTTCTGCTAAAGAGTCATTTTGAAATAATTTTCGCTCTTCACCCTCTTTTTTCCCGTTCAAATAGGTTGCCGTATTTTTAGTTTGATTTACTTCATTATAGGATTTCAAAGTCCCATTAAATGGAATATCATTATAATACAATACTCCATTCTCAAGACGTAACTGTGTGTTCTCTTCAAATAACACCAACTGTGCTTTTTCGCTTTCTTTACAAGAAATGAGACAACATAAAATCGCTATATAAATAAACTGCTTCAAATTTACTGGGTAATATTTCCTGGAGTTCCATAAAAACCATTTCCGTTTATATATGGATCTTCATTTG
>JAESTN010000410.1 GCA_016763595.1 Flavobacteriaceae bacterium
ACGGTGATGGTTTTTCCAGAAGCAGAAGAGTTTGATGTTGTGATCAATCCAAAAGAGGTACGTATCGATTTTTTCTGTTCTTCAGGACCAGGTGGACAATCGGTAAATACAACCTATTCAGCTGTTCGTTTAACACACATTCCAACTGGCTTGGTAGCACAATGTCAAGATCAAAAGTCGCAACATAAAAATAAAGAGAAGGCTTTTAAAGTATTGCGTTCTCGTTTGTATGATAGGGAGTTGGCAAAGAAGCAAGCAGAAGACGCTATAAAACGTGGTTCTATGGTAACGAGTGGAGATAGGTCTGCAAAGATTAGAACTTATAATTACCCACAAGGACGTGTAACAGATCATAGAATTGGTTTAACCTTATATGATTTGTCTAATATTATAAATGGAGACATTCATAAGATTATTGACGAATTAAAATTAGCAGATAACACAGAGAAATTAAAAGATTTAGGAGACGGGTTTTAGAATTTAGTTTCTGTATATAAAAAAAGAAAGCACCCAATAGGGTGCTTTTTAGTTTTCATACTAAAAATGAAAAGTCTCTTTCTCAAAATACGGTATAATAAAAGCGATTAAAAATTTAAGGGGAAGTTTTTAATCGCTTTAGGTTAACAAATAATTTAAGGGTATTTATAACAATGATATTTTTCTATCCTTAATAATTATACTACAAATTTAATGTAGAAAAAAGGACTGTACAATACCCATTTATGGGGTTTTTTTTCTCACGGAAAACCGTGAGAAGAGACTCACTGAAAACCGTTAGAGACTTCGGTTTTTGATAATCTCATCTTGAAGTTGTCTACGTAGCTTTTGCTCGCGCTCAAGGGCCTTTTTACGAAATAGGTTAAACTCATTTTCTACGAACTCGAGGTTAGATTTAGCTTCAGTAGTTATTACACTGCTATTCTTAAACTTGTAAATAAAAAGAGCCAGCGTAGCTATTAAAGCTAAAATGATAGCAAATAGAAGTATAGAGTACATTCCTTTTGCCAATTGAATTCCAAATAAGCCAATAGAATCTGCTTTGTTAATGGCTATAGTCAGTTTTGTATTTACTTCTTTGTTGTCTTTTTCTAAAGTATCGATATCAGATTTTTGAGAACTGATTATCGAATTTTTTAGCTGTATTTTAGTCTTGAAATTCTTTAAACTATCCAATACATTGGTGTGTAATAACCCGTAAGCACTCTTTTTAACAACTTTATATTCTTGGTAGTTATTAGAGTTTTTATACAAGGTTCTAAACTGAACATCAACAGTGTTTTGTTGGGGAGTTGTTTCTTGAGAAAAAGAGGTTGCAGTAAAAAGAACTGTTATTAAAAGTGTGATTGAGAATTTCATGATTTCTATAGTATAAAAACAAATTTTAAAATGTGAAATTAACAAAAAAAACCCAAACATATGTTTGGGTTTTTTATATATAAGCAAGGATTATTATATTATTTTACTTTCTGTACAATTGCCTTAAAAGCTCCTGGATTGTTCATCGCTAAATCTGCTAAAACCTTACGGTTTAATTCGATATTGTTAGCTTTTACTTTACCCATAAACTGAGAGTAAGACATTCCATGCTCTCTAGCTCCAGCGTTAATACGTTGAATCCATAAAGAACGGAAGTTTCTCTTATTGTTTTTGCGGTCACGATACGCATATGTCATCGCTTTTTCTACCGCGTTTTTTGCTACTGTATAAACGTTTTTACGTCTTCCAAAGTAACCTTTTGCTGCCTTCAAGATTTTTTTTCTTCTTTTTCTTGAGGCTACTGAATTTACTGATCTTGGCATAATTCAAATGGTTTTTTGTAGTAGGCGGTTTGTAAACAAACACTTTTTATTTAAGCCTAACTCCATGGTTAATAATTAAATTCCCTTAATTAACTATTTTAAAGTTAATTGTTGTTTGATGTTCGCTACATCAGCCTTGTGAACTAATGTTGCGTGCGTCAATTTAAGCTTACGTTTCTTAGACTTCTTTGTTAAGATGTGACTCTTAAACGCGTGCTTTCTTTTGATTTTTCCAGAACCTGTCAACTTAAAACGTTTCTTGGCACTAGATTTGGTTTTCATTTTAGGCATTTCTCCTTCTGTTTTATCTTGCTTATAAGATTGTTTATAATAATGAAATTACTTTCCTACTTTTTTTGGAGCAATAAACATAATCATACGTTTACCCTCTAACTTTGGTAATTGCTCTACCTTACCATATTCTTCCAATTCTTGGGCTAACTTTAACAATAAGATTTGTCCTTGTTCTTTAAAGATAATAGATCTTCCTTTAAAGAAAACAAATGCTTTTAATTTAGCTCCGTCTTGTAAAAACTTTATCGCATGTTTCTTCTTAAACTCGTAATCATGCTCATCGGTTTGTGGTCCAAAACGAATCTCCTTTACGGTAACCTTAGTTGCTTTAGATTTTAAAGCTTTCTCACGTTTCTTTTGTTCGTATAAGAATTTCTTATAATCGATAATTTTACATACCGGCGGAACAGCTTTAGGTGAAATTTCAACTAAATCTAACTCTAGCTCTTCAGCTAAACTTCTCGCTTTCAGAATTGGATATACTCCAACTTCAACATTGTCTCCAACTAAACGAACTTCGTCAACAAATTTAATCTTATGATTAATTCTATGTTGATCTTCTTTAATTACTCTTAAAGGTCTTCTTGGCCTATTTCTTCTAATTGCTATGACTAAAAAATTTTAATTATACACTTACAGTTTTCACTGTTTACTTTTGTTTTTAAAACTTTACTAAAGTACTACTTATTTCCTTTTGAATTAAAGAAATAAATTCTTCTATTGTAAACGTTCCGATGTCGCCTTCTCCATGTTTTCTTACAGATACAGTTCCTTCACCTTCTTCTTTCTCTCCCACAATAATCATAAATGGAATTTTACTCACTTCTGCATCTCTAATCTTCCTGCCAGTTTTCTCACTTCGATGATCTATCAGGGCGCGAATTTCGGCATTTTCTAGCAATTCTAAAACTTTTTCTGAATATTTTTGATATTTCTCACTGATTGGTAGTAAGATAACCTGCTCTGGAGTCAACCAAAGAGGGAAATTACCACCCGTATGTTCCAGTAATACAGCTATAAAACGTTCCATAGAACCAAAAGGAGCGCGATGTATCATCACCGGACGGTGTAATTGATTATCTGCGCCTTTATAGGTCAAATCAAAACGTTCGGGTAGGTTATAGTCTACCTGAATGGTTCCTAATTGCCAACTTCTTCCCAAGGCATCCTTTACAATAAAGTCTAATTTTGGGCCGTAAAAGGCAGCTTCACCTGTTGCAACAACATAATCAAGTCCTTTATCTTTAACGGCATTTATAATCGCATTTTCTGCTTTTTGCCAGTTTTCTTCGCTACCAATATATTTATCTAAGTCTTCTTGATCTCTTAATGATACCTGTGTAATAAAATCATCAAATCCTAACGACTTAAATACGTACAACACTAAATCAATAACGTCTTTAAATTCTTGGTCCAATTGATCTGGAGTACAGAAAATATGAGCATCATCTTGTGTAAATCCTCTTACACGAGTCAATCCATGTAATTCTCCACTTTGCTCATATCTATATACCGTTCCAAACTCTGCAAAACGTTTTGGTAAATCTTTGTAAGAATAAGGCTTAAAATTATAGACCTCACAGTGATGCGGACAGTTCATCGGTTTTAATAAAAATTCCTCACCGTCTTTAGGTGTTTTTATCGGCTGAAAACTATCTGCACCATATTTTTCATAATGCCCAGAAGTTACATAGAGCTCTTTCTGTCCAATATGAGGAGTCATTACCATTTCATATCCAGCCTTCTTTTGTGCTGCTTTTAAAAAGTCTTCTAAACGTCCTCGTAAAGCAGCTCCTTTAGGCAACCATCAAGGTAAGCCAGATCCAACTTTTTGTGAAAA
>JAESTN010000411.1 GCA_016763595.1 Flavobacteriaceae bacterium
AACAGTATGAATTCCGGCAGAGATGTTGTTAAATGTGTGTGTTGTTGCATTGCCACTAAATGAAATGTTGTCTAAAGAAAATTCATAACTACTATTCCCATCAATAGAAACGGTGACTTTTTTATGCACTGAATTTGCATCTACCACAATTTTTTCAAAAGTAGGAGCTTCTTTAAGGATAACATTGAATGGTATCACCTTTGAGCATTCAATATTGTTTTCCGTTTTATAAATAGTCAAGGTAAATTTTCCTGTAAAAAGTAATTTAAAATACTGATCCGTTGAAAGGATTAAGCCATTAGAGTTTCTCCATTCAAATCGATCATTATTGCTGTTACCATCTAATATAATGGGACTTGATACATCAGGTGTTGAACAGATCGTATAGGTGTTATTTATTGCCACGAAAGGGAGTTCATTTACAATAAGATCGATGGGCTCAATTCCGCTACAACTAAAATTTGCATCTTCAGTTCTTACCCAAATTTTGGTGGTACTACTTTGGTGATCTCCAATTAACTCATTGGTTTTTGTTTGTGCATCAGTTAGTGATGGATAAAACTGAATTAAAGTACTGTTTGGTAAATTGAATAATTTCTTGATTTCAGTTTCTTGTTCGTTCAGATCAAATATCCCTACTGAATTGTTGAGGTTGTCTTTAGATATTTCACAAGTGTATTTATTGGGAATGTTACCAAGACTAACTTTTATCGATTTAAGGGTGAAATCAACCATAGATTCACAATTATATTGAGTTATAACTTTTACAAATAGGGTTTGAGGATTGCTCTTGCTCTTATAGTTAACAGGATCATTTATAGGGTTGTTGTCATGCAACGCATCTTGTTCATTTTCATAAAAAATAAATAGTTCGTTTTGAGAGTTGCTCGATATTTTATCTTGAATTTCAGTAAGATTAAAGAAGTTGAGTCCATTATTGATGTCGCATTGAATCAATTCTTGGTTTTTTATCAGATCAGGTAAGGCATAAACGATTATTCTTTTAAATACTTTCGTTTCAACTCCATTCATTGTCATTAGTGTGGTTATAGTATACTCTCCTGGACTTGTGTAGGTATGATTTGCTGTGAGTCCGTTTGCAGTAGATCCATCTCCAAAATCCCATTTAGCTTGTGTAATTTCAGCATAGGAATCTAGTTTAAAGTTAAATTGTTTAAAAACACATCTATTTTCTGTAATTATTCTAGTTCTTAGGTAAGATTGAACAAAATTGGGTAAGCCTTTATAAGTTGTTTTATTTTCTAAAAAAACGGTGTTATGAATATATTCACTTTCTAATCCCATCTTTTCTGGATAATTGATAACGTCTATATACTTGTTAGGTTTGCCTGTTGCCGCTGATCCTGATTTGTAATAAGAAACATATATTTTTCCATTGGTGGCCAATTGTAAAGAACCTGGATTGTATACAGGATTTGAATAAAGGGAATGTCTTTCGATAAATGGAGGTGGAGAATCTAGATTTAGATGCAATATGGTGTATTGAATTTTTCCATTATCATTTTCTCTAGTAGATGCATAAAGTTGTTTAGAGTCTTGAGAAAATTCTACCCCATAAGCTCCAAATAAATGAAAAAAATCCAAACTGAGAAAAATTCTTTGATTTTCTGTGATTTCACCTGAAGCAGCATCAAAATCATACATGTAGATATATTGATTATTGTAGCTTGCAATAGCAATTTTTTTTCCATCTGGCGAAAACTTCATTTGACCTTTATTAACAACAATGTGGTCCATGGTTGTCTTTAGAGGTAATGAAATTCCACTTTCGGTAATTTTATGTAGAATAAATGCCCCTGTATAATCAGGTTCTATACTTAGATTAAGTAACCATATTGACTTACCATCTGCGTGATGAACAGCAGTTAGCTTCTCAGAAGTGGTGTGCGTTAAATTTTGGTTTTTCCGAATTATTTTTCCTAAGGGATATGTAGCAGAAATAACAATTTCTGAAAAATAGATCCCAGCAATATAAGGACCTTTTGCTTCTAGCTTTGAGTAAAAAACATAATAAAAACCGGGCCTGTTTGGTCTGGGAATAATTATTGAAGTTTGCGTATTTGTTTTGTCTCCGAACAGACCATCTCCATTTTCCATAATGTGATGTTCTTTGTTCCAAATGGTTTCTCCGTTGGTGTAAAATAAAAGATTTCCATGAATATCAGATAAACTAGCGGTACCATCTAGCGTATTCATGGCGCTATTTGTTAGCGTATTAATTTTATTGGAAGTAAAATTAACGCCTGCATTACGGCCAAAGTACCAATTATCCGTTTCTCTTTGGGAGTAAAAAATAGACGTGTAAAATAGCAGCAATAATAAGATTATTTTTTTCATAGCAATAAATCTTACTCAAATCTAAGCAAAATTTATTTCCTAAGTAAACTAAAGTGACCAGTTTCTTTTCTTATGTTTCCATTAATATCTTCTAAAACAGCATTAAACCAGTAATCGTTGGAAGAAAGTTTTTTTCCATTAAATGTTCCGTTCCAACCTTGTCCATCTTTATCTGTTAGTAAGGCAACCACTTTTCCATATCTATCAAAAATTTCTACTCGAGCCGATGTGTAAAAACTATTGTTAGTGCCTAAAATTTTCCAAGTGTCTAATATTCCGTCATTATTTGGAGTGAAATGCCTTTGAAAGAATAGGAATGACAATTTTTGACTAGCTGTAATTCCACATCCATTTAGATCTCTAATGTACACTGTATTTAAACCTGGTGTTACATTATTGAATGTTATAGAAAAATTATCTGCTCCTTTTATGAAATTTGAAACACTTGTACTGTTCAGCGAAAATTCATAATCTCCAATTCCAGCTACTTTTATTGAAAGCATATTTTCTAGAGGGTTGTCAAGATTATCAAGTATTTCAGTTGAAGTTATTAGCGCCTTATTAGATTCAATTACTGTAAATGTGTTGTATCCTGTGCAAGAAGAATCGTCAAAAACATCAGTAATGTCGTTTTGAAACGCTCTATATGCTTCTACATAATAAGTTCCTTGTACGTTTGCTTTATGAACTGCATTTGTTGCACCTGTGATTAAATTACCATTTAAAAACCATTGATATGTGTCGGTTGTAACGCCAGTGTCTGCATTTAAATCAATCGTAATACCTTGAGGATTGTCTATAGGATTGTTTACACATAAATAAATAGGGTTTGTATTTCCTTGTGGAACAGGTCTTTGGTTTACGTGTACTTTAAATTGTCCAATACCAGAACACGCATTTGTCCCAATAGTTGATATTCGAACAAAAACATCTGAATTATTATTAAACAAATCATCGTCATATGGGGTTACAATTTGATTTGTTTGCAGCGCAGCATCATTGGCGGTTCTATAATATTCAAAAGTGTGCGTTGCTAAAGAAAATGCTCCTCCAGAACTTGCAATAATAGCATCTGATTTTGCATCAAAATCATAATAAGCATTTCCAGAGCCAAGGCTATTTATGGCATCAGGGTTGTTTGCGTTTAAATCAATTTCACACATATACATGTCTGAGTAGTTGTTTAAACTAGATGGGTTTACTTTTAACGCGATTTCTCCATATTCTATACAACCTGTAGCTGTATTGGTTAATCGAACAGTTAAATTGTAGTTGTTGATTAGGGTTGTTGTTAAGTTTGTATACGAGTTTTTATTAGTTATAGGAGCGCTATAGTTCGTGTCAAAAGTTTCAAAAAAATCAACAATAACATCGGTGTTGTTGTTTGCGATTTCAGTTTCTTTAGATTCTAAATTAAAAATGGTAATTCCGTCAATAGGATTCGAGTCAATATCACATTGTTCATAAAGTGGAATTGAAAAAAACAAAGGTTTTGGGTTTACTGATATTGTTATGTAATTTGAGATACGTCCACAACTGTTTCCGGTTTTCCCAAGCTGTACTCTAAGTTGATGATTGTTGTAGGTAGTTAATACATCAGTAATCAACAAGGTGTTTGTTGTTACTCCGCTATAAATAGCATCGTTATTAATATCATTCCAAATTATTCCGTCTGTACTTAATTGCCATTGAAATGTATCTGCATTTGAATCTATGGTAAGATTTGAGTTTGTTGCTTCACAAAAAACAACATCATCAAATGACGAATTTAAAATAATAGGAGCATAGGTTATATAATTTATATTTGGCGTAGTGTAGCCATCTGTAGTATTGATTACCATACCAAAAGCATCAACTATAATTGGCGAATCCCCTAATAAACCATCTTCATCTGTATCTGTAAAACCTGCTTCGATGACATCTGGACAGGTATCATTGTCACTATCCAATTCTAGATAATTGAATACACTGTCATTGTCTGTATCTGTAATCATATATCCAATAATAGTACTATCTGGATTGGTTTCAAGCGCATCGGCAAAACCATTTGCACCAATTAATGCAATAGCATTATCTATGATTCCATTAGCATCTAAATCAGGTAAACCATGACCAGCCTCTTCTAAATCAAAAATTCCATCATTGTCAGAATCAACATCTAAAAAATTTAATACCCCATCATTATCTGTATCAATTGCTTTGATTGTAATGTCAAAAATATCATCTAAGCCATCAATGTTTGCATCTGTGTTTGACAAGATTTTATAGGTGCCGCTTTTTTCAATAAGATCTGGAATTCCGTCATTATCTGAATCTGAATCAAAACTATTTACGATTCCATCACCATCCGTGTCAATATCAAAACAAGTTAATTGTATGGTTCCATTAAATGCGGAGTTCTCTGTTAAATTACTTAAATGATGTACAAAAGATATTTGGGTTATTTGGTTTGCAATAAATTGATATGGTGTTGTACCTGTTACGCTTGGATTGTATTTAAATCGTATTTCGGATGCTGAAAAGTCTACTATACCAGATTCAAAGATTCCATCAAAATTTGTATCAACTAACAACTGATTATCAGGGTCTAATAGGGTTATGTTTTTGTTTGATGGTGCAATTTTTAGGATAAAATATTCACCAGTAATATTCGTATGAATTGTTCCTGTGGTTTCTGTAAATTTAAAATTGACAGACTGCGTGAAATCCAATGTATATTCTAAATTGGAAGTATTGGCTGCATGTGCAGTGGATGTAAAATTACCATTGTTTTGACCAATGAATGTGTTTGTAGTACCATTTATATTGTTTTTGGATAAAGGTACTTGCGGTGATACTAGAATTTGTAGTTGCATCAGAAAATACAATTTCGGGATTCGAAATATCTGATAAGTTCATAGTTGCATCTCCTTTTCCTTCATCGCAATTTAAGATTCCGTCATTATCATTGTCAATATCTTTATTGTCAATAATTCCGTCATTATCAGTATCGTCTGGACAAATACTTACAGGAA
>JAESTN010000412.1 GCA_016763595.1 Flavobacteriaceae bacterium
TGGATGTCACCATGATGCAACACCATTATCCGCAGGAGAAACAGCAAAGCCGAATATGGGATATAGTGTTACAAAAAAATCTGATGATGGCTATGAAAAAGAGCACAACACAAAACTAAAAAATCCGTATGAAAAATTAAAGCCTAACCTCAATCCCAATGTTCCAAATCATTTAAAACCTCATTCTAGGTTGGTGATGACAGATGTAGAGGATAGAACCTTTTTTGACTTTTTTGCTTGGCAAACCTTTGTTGGATTGGTTTGGCCGGCTGATTCTGCACTTCGTGGAGTTCCTAATAGACAGATCGATGCAGCAAATTTCTCAAAGTACAATACATCTAATCCAAATAATCCCAATAGAGTTCCTGTAGTTTGGGAAACCTTTAGAACATTTGATGATGCTTTCCCTGTCACTAAAAAAGATACCGCTGCTACTCCTGAAGAGTGGGATGCTACAAAATATAAACGTCCTTTTATCTTAGATTTAACATCCAAAGGAAAAGGTCATGAAAACTTAGATGAAGCATTTTCTTCGGTTTTAATTGATCAAAACCGTCAATATGTTCGTTACAACCTTGGATTGAATAAAGTGATGTACGAGTTCATTAGAGAAAACAAATGGTATTTAAAAGAGAATTTACCCAAATCCCCTACCCCAGCAACATTACCTCCTTTGGTAGACCCAAGTTCTCAAAAGCCGATAACGATATCACAAAATCAAACCAATACCGTAATTAAACAGACCGTAAATGGGAACTCTATTGAAATAAAGTCAGCTTGGCGGATTATGATTCTTGAGGAAGACCTTACAAAACCATGGAGAAAAAAAGACGATTTATCTAAATACTTTATTTCTAAAGCAAACGTCACAGATTGGAATGGTACTATAAAAAATGATGTGTTGGTAGGACTTGTAGGATTACATGTTGTTGTAAAAACGCCACAGTTTGTACAAGGTCTTTGGTCTAGTTTTGAACATGTAGATAATGTAAAAACTAAAAGACGTGGTGTAAGACCTTCATTCCATGATGAGACAGATACCATCTATAAGCAAGGATTCGAATACCAGCCCAAAAGAGGTGCTCCACTTAAAAAAGAAGAGGACAGAAGACCTGTAGGAGTGAGTCGTACCTATAAAATTCCAGATACTCCAGTAGGGCATGGAAAACATTTACCTGATGGGCTATCAACAAAAGCGCTCAACACCACTTTTCAAAGATTACTAAAAGGTACTGTATGGGAAAATTACCAACTGGTAATTACGCAATGGCCAACGGACCCAACAACATTTTATCCTAAACCTGATTTATTCCCAAGAGGGCCAAAACCTGACTCTCTTAGTCTACCAGCTGCGCATGAAGCGTATGCAAGAGCAGTAGAAGCTGCAAAAAACGCATATCCTAGATGGTCTGGATTGCCATTACCTCAAATAGGTGCTTTAAACACCACCATGGAAACTTACTTTCAAAACCCGAACCCTCCAACTGAAGGTCCAAATAAAGGAATACGACAACCAATGGAGAACACTAGTTGTATGGGATGTCACTACGGAGCATCAGATACTGATTATAGCTGGGGCTTAAAAAAGAGAACCTTTCCGCAACCATTTAACCAAGGTCGTGTTAATCCCAAAGATCAAGCATTACTAATGAACTATATAAAGACTGAATCTAAAAAATAAATTTTATAAAAACGTACAGTTTTAAGTGTGATCCAAAACTGAATTTTGTGCATACGTAAAGCTTGCGTACTCTATGTACTAATATTTTTGATGCATAGCTACGAATCAAAAACCTCGCTGTTGCGAGGTTTTTTTATACCCAATGTCATTGCGAGCAAAGCAATCTCATAAAACAAACGCCACATCTTGTAAATATATTTACGAATCACAACTAAAAACACTGTTTTAAGGATTTGCAGAAGAATCTTTTAATCATTGGCATTGTTATGATGATAATGGAACTTCTGAGTAAGAACAAATGAAGTGGACAACCGTGAATAAGGTACTACAAGAAGCTCAAAAAAAGTGGTGGGAACTTTGGAAGTAAAAAACAATACGGAACAACCTGTAAAATTAATTACCAGCACTAGCCTACTTACGAAACCCCTACCTACTACTTCGCTCAGGAATCAAGAGGTTTTCTATTCGGTATATTTTTGCTAAATTAGTCACTTAAACCACGCACAAAACATATACGAACACCTTGTATTCAAGTTGCCAATCATATGAAATCATTACTATTAACATTATTTTACACAAAAAAAGGTCTGAATATTTTAGACGAAGAATTCGAAGATGATTTGTTCAGAAAAAGTCTTCTGCTTTTTTGTGCTTATGGAATAGTCAATTTTATAGTTGAATTTAAACCAGAAGATGAAGAAAATGGATTTCTATTAAATTTAGTTTTCTTGACTATATCTATTTTAGGGTTTGTTATAGTTGGAATGGTATTTTCATATATTCTTTATAAGATTGGAAAATGGATTAATGGAAAAGCAAAATACATTGATATTATCTCTCTCTTTGCCTACGCCCTTTTGCCTCTATTTATAGGGTTAATCACCGTTAGATTATTTAAGAAATTTGAACATATTGAATTCGTTATTTATTTAAGCAGGATAATTTCAATAAAAATCCTTTATCAAGGATTGGTGAAATTTAACAAATACGGAATACTAAAAACTATATTGAATTTATCATTTTTTATTGGATTAGGGGTTGGACTCTATTTCTTATTGCCAAATTTAATTATAGAATAAAACAACCAACATCTATCTTCAACTTTCTATATGCAGCACTAAAATTTCAACACTCAAAAAACCGGGTATAAATACCTGTTTTTAGCCCGGCCTGCCATTTATCATAAAAGAATCCTTTTAGATTCTCTACTTTTAAAAAAAAATAAAAACGAAACATCTATCTATCAGTTGTAATTAGTGGAAAACCTTTCTGGTTTTCATTGTACAAATCATACACAAACATGTTGTGCATCATTTAAACACCCCTTATGAAAGAAAAGAAAAAAGGATTTAAATTATCAAAAGTTAACTGGATTATAGCTTTAATCATAACCGGAATTTCGGCATTAATTTTTTTAAGAAGAGATGGAATAAACGCATTTAGTCTTGGGTATCTTTTTGGTTCGATTGTAACTGCATCGCTACTACCTTTATTTTTTGCTTTTATAGTCTGGCTAATAAAAGGAGAGAAAGCGTACGCTGGAACATATACATTTAACA
>JAESTN010000413.1 GCA_016763595.1 Flavobacteriaceae bacterium
AGCCAGTCCACCGTGTGGTGGCGCTCCATATTCAAAAGCATCCATTAAGAAACCGAATTGAGCTTTCGCTTCTTCTTCAGTAAATCCTAAGTGCTTAAACATGGTTGCTTGCATTTCTTTATCGTGAATACGAATAGAACCTCCACCAATTTCGTTTCCATTCAACACCAAATCGTAGGCATTTGCTTTTACCTCTCCCGGGTTTGTTTCTAACAGCTCCATTTGCCCTGGTTTTGGCGATGTAAATGGGTGGTGCATTGCATGGTAATGTCCAGTTTCTTCGTCTAATTCTAACAATGGAAAATCAACAACCCATAATGGTGCAAATACTTTTGGGTCTCTCAATCCTAAACGCTCGGCCAATTCCATACGTAAAGCAGATAATTGCGGACGTACTTTCGTTGTTTTTCCAGACAAAACACAAATTAAATCTCCAGCTTTCGCTCCAGTTTTTTCTGCCCATTTTGCCAAGTCTTCTTGGTCGTAAAATTTATCTACAGACGATTTAAAAGAACCATCTTCATTGCATTTTACATAAATCATACCTAAAGCACCAACCTGAGGTCTACGAACCCAATCAATGATTTTATCTATCTCTTTACGTGTGTACGAAGCGCCTCCAGGAACAGCGATTCCAACCACCAATTCAGCATCGTTAAATACTTTGAATTCTTTGTGCTGTGTAACCTCGTTCAATTCTCCAAACTCCATTCCAAATCTAATATCTGGTTTGTCATTTCCATAGATACGCATTGCATCATCAAACAACATTCTTGGAAATTCGGCTACTTCTACACCATTTATTTCTTTTAGTAAATGACGTGTCATTCCTTCAAAAACATTCAAAATGTCTTCTTGCTCAACAAAGGCCATTTCACAGTCAATTTGTGTGAATTCTGGCTGTCTATCTGCACGTAAATCTTCGTCTCTAAAACATTTTACAATCTGAAAATACTTGTCCATTCCACCAACCATTAATAGTTGTTTAAATGTTTGTGGGCTTTGTGGCAATGCATAAAACTCTCCACCATTCATTCTACTTGGCACCACAAAATCACGTGCGCCTTCTGGTGTAGATTTGATTAAATACGGAGTTTCAACCTCTATAAATTCTTTGTCAGATAAGTATTTACGAACTTCCATCGCAACCTTATGACGGAATATCAAGTTGTTTTTTACTGGATTACGACGAATGTCTAAATAGCGATATTTCATTCTAATATCTTCACCACCATCCGTTTCATCTTCAATCGTAAAAGGTGGCACCTTAGCTTCATTCAATATCTCTAGCTTACTTACAAGAATTTCGATATCTCCAGTCTCCATTTTCGGATTCTTAGAAGCTCTTTCTATCACCGTTCCTGTAACCTGAATCACAAATTCTCTACCTAAGGTTTTTGCTTTTTCAAGAATTTCTTTTGGCGTACGATCTTCATCAAAAATTAACTGTGTAATTCCGTAACGATCACGCAAATCGACCCAAATCATAAACCCTTTATCTCTCGATTTTTGTACCCAACCAGATAAGGTTACTTCTGTATTAATGTGTGATGCTCTTAACTCACCACAAGAATGACTTCTATACATTATTGCTTCTTTAAATAATGCAGCAAAATTACACAATTTAAACAGAAAAACTAGTTTTTATATATGGAGAATAATCCGCTAAAATCTTTGTAAATTTGTAACACCAGTTATTGATTGGGGGTATTAAAAAGAAAAATAGAAGTTTTTGGTTTAGATAAAAAAGAAAAATTAAGCATAGCTTTGCTACGGTTAATTTTTATTTTGAAATATAGGCGAAAAAGACCCTTTTTAGTAAAATAAATTCAATTAGTAAATAGTATAATTATGAGCGTAATAAACATTCAAGAAAAGTTTAAGTTATTTTCTGACCATTGGTCTCCAAAAAAAGTTGGAGAATTGAACGGTCAACAAATTTTATTAGCAAAAATTAAAGGCGAATTTATCTGGCATGCTCACGAGCATGAAGATGAGCTTTTTATGATTATTAAAGGTTCTTTACTTTTAGAATTTAGAGATAAAACAGTCGAATTAAACGAAGGAGAAATCTATATCATCCCGAAAGGTGTTGAACACAAACCGGTAGCTAAAGAAGAAGTACATGTATTGTTATTTGAACCTTTAGACATTAAACATACCGGAAACGTGCTGGCAGATATAACTGTAGAAACCTTTGAAAACATTTAAAATAGTTTTTAATGTTGAATGCTGAATTTTAAGTTTACACACAACTCAACACAAAAAACTCAACAATTCATTTATGAGTAAATTATATTTAGTTCCCACACCGATTGGTAATTTAGAAGACATGACTTTTAGAGCCATCAAAGTTTTAAAAGAAGTTGATTTTATCTTGGCAGAAGATACACGTACCAGCGGAAAACTGATGAAGCATTTTGAGATTGCAACGCAAATGTACAGCCACCATATGCACAATGAGCATAAATCTATAGAAGGTGTATTAAACAGAATTAGAAATGGAGAAACCTGTGCACTAATTTCTGATGCAGGTACTCCCGCTATTTCTGATCCTGGTTTTTTATTAACCCGAGCCTGTGTAGAAAACAATATTGAAGTTGATTGTTTACCTGGTGCTACTGCTTTTGTACCCGCCTTGGTAAATTCTGGATTGCCAAATGACAAGTTTGTGTTTGAAGGTTTCTTACCCGTAAAAAAAGGACGACAAACCCGTTTGTTATTATTAGCAGAAGAAACTAGAACCATCATTTTTTATGAATCTCCACACAAATTGGTAAAAACATTGGGGCATTTTGTAGAATATTTTGGAGCCGACAGACAGGTTTCTGTGTCTAGAGAACTCACCAAAATGTTTGAAGAAACAGTTAGAGGAACTGCAACTGAAGTATTGGCGCATTATACTGCAAAACCACCAAAAGGTGAGATTGTAGTGGTTGTTGATGGGAGAAGATAAAATCTTCACTTGTGCTTTCCTCTAAAAAGATAACCTGTAATAATATAACCTGTAATAATATAACCTAATGATTGTGATAAACTATCTGTTTTATCACCTTTAAATATTAAAGATATTAAGCAAATCAATAAAATTGAAAAAGCCATTAAATCTTTTATATGTTTGTCTACAAATTCCATAATCTTATTTGTTATTAAAATAAAAGCGTTTTTAAGTTTTTTTTTCTTTGTCTTAATATAGGACAAGAAAAACACCTCTTCTTTTTACTAAATTATTCTCTTAAATTTTAATTTATCGGACATGAAGATTTATCCTCATACTATCTATAGACGAAAAATTAGTTTTTGTTTTATTCCTTTCCATGCAAACAACAACTAAAGGGTATAAGATTCCTCAATAGTTCCTCATTTCGGAATGACAGTAGCCGTTTTTTCTAGCCTGTCGAAAAACTTTTATCTTTAAGAAACGCAACACCTCTTATCCCAAATAAAACAATGCACGGTTTGTGAACCTCATTTAGATTTGGGCATAAATCCGGTGGTTTCTGCAAGCCCAAATTCTAAGATTGTTATTGCCTAGCAAATACAACAGGCCATGAACCTAGAAATCGAGAAGACAAGACCTCTGTTATCGTCTAAAAACAGGTAGTTGTACTCGTTTTTGAAAATGGTTTTCTACTTAACTTGGTCACTGTAAATCAGACACTTTAGAAAAACCATGGATATCCATAGGTTCTGTTTTCATTTGATTTACAATGCAACGCCAAAACTAGCATTCATGAAAAAAAAGATTTTAAGTATCATCGCCTTCCTTGTTATAGGGTTTATCATTTACTCCTATTTCTCTCAACCAAAAGAAGAATATTATACAGACTACACAGGTGATCTTACTGTAGTTCCTGAAGATGGAAAAATTCCAAATCGTGTGACATTACCACAAGCTTGGGATGATAATACGCGAAAAGCATTTTGGTATACAAGTCAAGGCGCAGATATAATGCCTTATGATTGGTTTACCTATTTAGAACAACCAAATACGACTAAGCTATTCAGAAATGCAGAATTTTTAGAAGCATTAGGCTATATTCCGCAAAAAGCGTCTATAGAAAACCCTTCTGGACTTCCCATTGGATTTGCCATTACACGTTTTCGAAAAAATACGCCTCGAGGTTTTGGGCTTAACTGTGCAGCATGCCATACCAATCAATTGAATTATAACGGAGCAAACATTCTCATAGAAGGTGCACCTTCAGTGGCTAACTTTGTAAAGCTTCTCAGCCAATTAATTAAATCACTGGACAACACCTATAAAAATGATGCAAAATTTAATCGTTTTGCTAAAAATGTACTGAAAGATTATTCTAGTGCTAAAGCCAATGCTCTTAGAAAAGAATTAGAAAAAGTAGCGATAGCAACTTCAGAAAGACAGCTTGTAAACACCCTTCCAAAAGACTATCCAAAAGATTTTACTAGCTATGGTAGAATTGATGCTTTTGGAAATATTATGAATGCCGGTACTGCATTTGCATTGAATGATTTATCTAACAAAAATTTTCCTGACGCTCCAGTATCA
>JAESTN010000037.1 GCA_016763595.1 Flavobacteriaceae bacterium
GAGTGTCTTTAAATGATCAAGGATTTAACAGATATTAAATTTTTTAATTATGAAAAAACAAATTTTAAACTTAGGAAAGGGGTTGGATAAAGCTGAACAAAGAAATGTTAATGGTGGATTTCGTCCAGGGTGTACAGCGAATGTACATTTTGAATTCTGTGATACAAGTGATCCAGGGACTGTGTTTTACCCATATTATATGGGTGGAATGCAAAACCCATATGGTGATTGTTGTGTTTTTTTAACGTAATTTTTTAGAGAAAGGAGAGGTGAAACTCTCCTTTTTTTAATGAAAAAATATTTTCTCGCGAAGAATAGACACACTCCTTGAGTGTCTTTAAATGATCAAGGCTTTAATAGAAATTAAATTTTTTTAGTATGAAAAAACAAATTTTAAATTTAGGAACTCTCCTAAACAAAGAAGAGCAAAAAACAATTAATGGAGGAAGAAAACAATGTATTTTACCTTGGGGAGATGGAACCTGCAGTGATTTTGGAAGACATTGTGCAGAATTAGAATGCCAATTAGGGCCTTTTTAGTCCATTTTTTTGTGTTTTAAAACACATTTTATGAAATAGACACACTCCTTGAGTGTCTTTAAAAGATCGAGGATTTAATACATATTAAATTTAGGAAAAGGGTTGGATAAAGCTGAACAAAGAAATGTTAATGGTGGATTCCGTCCAGGGTGTACAGCGAATGTACATTTTGAATTTTGTGATACAAGTGATCCAGGGGCTGTGTTTTATCCATATTATATGGGTGGCATGCAAAATCCATATGGCGATTGTTGTATTTTTTTAACGTAATTTTTTAGAGAAAGGAGCGGTGAAACTCTCGCTTCTTTAACAAAAAGAAATCATTCTCTCGAGAAGTATAGACAGATTCTTTAGATGTCTTAAAATGACTAGAGCTTTAATACATATTAAATTTTTTAAAAATGAAAAAACAAATTTTAAACATTGGAAAAGCCTTAAGCAAAGCAGAACAAAAATTGATTAGTGGAGGAGTTTCAATTTTCCCTACATACTGGGATGACATGTGTGATCACCAAGGTGAGAGTGGAAGTAATGGGGACTGTTCATGTTCAACTGATAGTAATTGTTTAAACATGGCTTATTGGACAGTACATTATGATGCTTTTGGAGACCCAATTGGTGGTTGGGTAATGAGATCCGGAACTTGTGACTCAGGTTCAGGTATTTGTGTTGGGGCTTAAGAATAGAGATTAATGTTTTATTGGGCATGATGAATACAATGTATTATTCATGCTTTTTTTTATTCCAACCCAGGTTTTCTACGTAACGTTTTTTTAGCAGAATTCTTTTTCTTGTTGTCAGTATTTCTTTGAATTGAAGATCTACTTGGTTTGGTTGGTCTTCTAATTTTTTGGCGTTTAAGAGCGTCAAAAATAATTTCTATAAAACGCTTGATAGCCAATTCTTTATTTTTATGTTGACTTCTACTTTCATCACAAAAAAGTAAGAGCACACCTTCTTTGTTTATTCTATTAGCGAGTTTTTCTTGAAGCGTTTCTTTTTGGTTTAAAGAAAGATGTTGTGAATTTAATACGTCAAAAGTGAGTTCTATTTTTGAAGAAACCTTATTTACATGTTGGCCACCAGCTCCAGAACTTCTAACGGCTTTAAAATGGAGTTCTTTGATCAGGTTTTCTTTGTGCAACATCAGTTAGTGTAAAGATTCTGAAAAAGAACTTAAATTATGGCTATTTTTAATCAATTCATCTATTGCTTTTATAGCAGTGTTTAAACGAGTTTCTTTAGTGCCTTGTAATAAAATATAGGGGCGATGGTATTTTTTTAAGGCGTTTTCAAAAGCGTTGAACATTTCTATCCTCAACTCTGGTCTATCACGTAAATCATCTTCTTCCCAAGGGGTGTCTATATAAGTTAAGAAATACAAATCATACCTGTTTTCAATTGCTGCTTCGTCTAATTTCGGATCTACAAAACCACCGTAATATTCTTCAGAATAGACTTTAGTTTCTAATAAATCGGTATCGCAAATCAATACTTTGTCTGCTTTTTTTGCCAATCTATTCTCAATTTCCATTTGGCCTTTAGCAATCGGAAGGATGTCTGAATTCTCACAAGTTTTACGTTCGTTATTCCATTTTTTTTGCAAGTACTCACGCGCAAATTCTGGAGCCCAAACCGTATTATAATGACGTGCTAATTGTCCAGATAAGGTTGTCTTTCCAGTAGATTCTGGGCCAAATAAAACAACTTTTATGAGGTTTGCTGCTTGCTGTCTAAGCTCTTTTTCCATGCGATATATCCTTGATATGCTAAGATTAAAAATATAGTGAATTGAATTCCTGAAAGTCCCAATCCTTTAATGAAATACAAAGGTACAGAAATGATATTTCCTGCGATCCATAATGACCAATGCGCCAATTTCTTATTTGCCATTAACCACATTGCTGCAAAGAAAATCCCTGTTGTAAATGTGTCAAAATAATCTGTAATCCTATCAAATCGATCAAAATATAGATAGACAAAAATTACAAACAGTGCTGTGGAAGCAAAAATACCAAGTGCTTTGAGTTTGTCTTTTTTAGTGGTTCTAGTTATTTCAATATGATGATCTCCAACCAAACGCGTCCACATATACCAGCCAAAAATGCTCATAAACGTATAGTAGATATTGATAATTAAATCTCCATACAAGGTAAATTGATAACAAACATACACATAGATAATGGTGCTAATTAGTCCGGTTGGATACACTAAAATACTTTCCTTTTTTGCATAAATAACAGATGCAATACCAAAAACAACGGCACAGATTTCTAATACAATATTTAGCGTTGTTGCTGTTCTATATGGTTCTAGAAAAAAATCAAAAATTTGGTTCATAATTGCTACGGTCAGATTTGATTATTTTTAAGTTGATAACAGCATTGTCTAGATTTTCGAAAGAGGATTTGATTTCTTCTGTTAAGAAAGGCATTAACGAATCATAATCGCCATAAATTTGTGTGCTTAATGGGTTTTCAAGTACCTTGAAATTAGAAGCTCTTAACTTTTTTATGAATGCGATGATGTGTTCTTCAAAATCATTTTGAAGTGGTAGCAATGTAAGTTCAATTGATATTTTCATTGGAAAAATTTGAAATGTAAAAGTACCTATAGTTTTTTCAAATCTTCAAAAAAGTATTCATCATTTTCAAAAGCAGTCCCGATCACAACAAGGTCTGCTCCAGATTGAAATGCAGTAGTTAATTGTTGCTTGGTTTTGATTCCACCACCAACAATAAGTGGGATTTTTAACTGATTTTTAGTTTCCATAATAATACTTGCACCCACAGGCACTGTGGCACCAGAACCGGCTTCGAGGTAGATGAGTTTTTTACCAGAAAATTCACCAGCCAATGCGGTATGTACAATGATGTTTATAGCTGTGTTCGGAATCGGTTTTGTGTTGCTTACACGTTGTACAGCTGTTTCTTTATTCCCATCTATTAAAACATAACCTGTTGGAATTACCTCTAAGTTCGAATTTTTAAGAAAGGGAACTGCTTTTACTTGTTGCTCAATTAAATAGGTTGGATTCCTACCAGAAATCAAGCTTAAAAAAAGAATTCCGTCTGCTTTATTTGTGATTTGTTGTACATCACCAGGAAAAAGAATTACGGGCAACTTCGTTGCTTTTTTGATTGCGATTACAACGGGTTCAGTAAGTTGGTTTTTGTCGGTACTTCCACCAACAAAGATATGTGTAGTAATAGATTGGTGTACTTTCTCAAAAAATGAAGGAATGTTTTGAATATCCATTTTTTCAGGATCAATTAAAACTGCTAAGAGTTTTTTGTTTTGTTGTTTTGCCAATAAGATATTTTGGTAAATATTCATTTAGATTTCAAAAGTAAGAAGTTCTCAATACAAAAATGATTTTTCATCATAAATTTATGCAGATAGACATAACTTTGACTTTTTGTTCTTCTGTAACTTTGCAATTTTTAGACTAATAAGCATACACACAAATAAAGTCTTCAAACTCTAAAAAATGAACTTGATAGGAAGTTCTTACACCATCATAGGTGATGTCACCTGTAGTTTTTTCGTCTTCAAATTCGAAGTCTTCAATGTAAATATGTTCTAAAAAATGTAGTTTTTTCTTTCCAAATATTTTATAAAAAGATTCTTTTGCTCCCCAGACAATGGTTAGCTTACTTACTATTGCTGAGTGGTTTGCAATGGTTTTGTATTCTTGTAGGGGTGTAAATTTTTGAGCAATTTTTAAAATTTTATCTCGCTGCTTTTCAATGTCTATCCCAACTGGAACATCATCAGAAATTATAATTCCAGAAAAAGTAAACGAATGTGTTATTGAAATGTGTTTTCCATTTTTTAAATGAGGCTTGCCAAATTCATCATAAACCAAATCACTATCAACCAAATCGACTTCTTTTAACAAGTGTCTCACACTCATAAATCCACGTTGATGCAATTCAGATTTCATGCCATCAACTCTATTTTGATTGCTTTCTGTTAAATCAACTCCAAAAGAAAGTTCTTCAAAAGATTCTTCAATCTTCCAAATCAATACTTTAGTCGTTTTATTAACAGTTATAATCTTGTATAGTGGCATATTTTTTAAAAGTTATTCCGTAGCATTGCAGCTCGAAAATAGGATATATAACAAAGATACAAATAAATATGAGCACAAATACAGCGACATACGTTCCGTTTAAAGTTAAAGATATTTCTTTAGCTGACTGGGGAAGAAAAGAAATGAACTTGGCAGAAGCAGAAATGCCAGGATTAATGTCTTTAAGAGAAGAGTACAAAAATACACAACCTTTAAAAGGAGCAAGAATTGCAGGATGTTTACACATGACAATTCAGACAGCTGTTTTAATTGAAACCTTACAAGCATTAGGTGCTGAGGTTACTTGGAGTTCTTGTAATATTTTTTCTACACAAGATCAAGCGGCAGCTGCAATTGCAGGGGCAGGAACATCTGTGTATGCATGGAAAGATATGACAGAAGAAGAGTTTGACTGGTGTATAGAGCAAACATTGTTCTTTGGAGAAGACAAGCAACCATTAAATATGATTTTAGATGATGGTGGAGATTTAACGAATATGGTATTGGATAGATATCCTGAGTTAGCGGCTGGTATCAATGGATTGTCAGAAGAAACGACTACAGGTGTTCACCGTTTATACGAAAGAGTAAAGAACGGAACCTTACCAATGCCAGCAATCAACGTAAATGATTCTGTAACAAAATCGAAGTTTGACAACAAGTACGGATGTAAAGAATCTGCTGTTGACGCAATTAGAAGAGCTACAGATATTATGTTAGCAGGTAAGCGTGTAACTGTTTGTGGTTACGGTGATGTTGGTAAAGGAACTGCGGCTTCTTTTAGTGGAGCTGGTTCTATTGTTACGGTTACAGAAATTGATCCTATTTGTGCGTTACAAGCTGCAATGGACGGTTTTGAAGTAAAGCGTTTAGAAACTGTTGTTGCAAATTCTGATATTATTATTACAACTACTGGAAATAAAGACATTATTCAAGGACGTCATTTTGAAGCAATGAAAGACAAAGTTATTGTATGTAACATTGGTCACTTTGATAATGAAATTGACATGGCTTGGTTAAATGGAAATCATGGAAATACAAAAGATACCATCAAACCACAAGTTGATAAATATAATATTGACGGAAAAGATATCATCATTTTAGCTGAAGGTCGTTTGGTAAACTTAGGATGTGCAACAGGACACCCAAGTTTTGTAATGTCTAATTCATTTACAAACCAAACATTGGCTCAAATTGAATTGTGGACAAACATTGAAGCGTATAAAAACGAAGTATACATGTTGCCTAAAGAATTGGATGAGAAAGTAGCAAAATTACACTTGGAAAAAATTGGTGTTGAATTGACTGAATTAAGAGAGGATCAAGCATCTTATATTGGTGTAACTGTTGATGGACCTTACAAAGCAGAGCACTATAGATACTAGAAACAGTTGTTAGGTTTTAGTCGCTAGTTATTAGTAGCCAAAATTTAAAACTAGAATTGTAATTCTGAGCCAACGCAAAGAATTTCATTATAAATACTCAAAACCCTTGCATTTAATTGTGAGGGTTTTTTATTTATAGCTATGATATTCAGGTGTTTTCACTGATGTTCGTTTTGTTTTAAAATGCTAAATTGTTTTCGTAGTACATATTTTTAAATACTAGAAACAATGAATGTATCCAAAATAAATAACCATGAAGCTTCTTTTTTTAGAGATAAAAAAAACACAGATGGAAAAACTTTTATCTTAACTGATAAAAGTGTTGGTATTTTGAATAGTGATGAAGTGCTGAATTATACAGAATGTAAAAGAGATAACGGTGATACTTCTTTTTATTATGAGGAAAAGTTTGATAAAACACAGATAGTTATTCATTTTACTGCGGGTTATTTAAAAGGTGATTTATCTGCATTAACAAAATCTGATAATCATGTTTCAACACCTTTTTTGATTGCCAGAAACGGGAAAATATTAAACCTATTCTCAGCTGATTTTTGGTCCTATCATTTAGGCCCAGGTGCTGTAGGAGGAAACAAGAATGGAGGAAAAAGAACCATTGCAATAGAAATGTCAAATATTGGTTATTTAAAAAAGGTAGGAGACAACCTAGCTACCTCATATGGTGATGCGGATATTTATTGTAGTCTTAACGATACTGCATCATATATTAAATTAGATCGCCCTTTTAGAGGTCAAGAATATTATGCAACTTTAACAGAAACACAATATGAAAGTTTAATTGTACTGTTAAGGTATTTAACCAACGAGTATAAAATACCTCGAAATTTTTTAGATATCGATAAACGTTTTGAAACTGGTACACCAGAAGGGATCCCTAACTTTAAAGGAATTGTTTCACATATAAATTATCGTGATTCTGGTAAATGGGATTTTGGTCAAGCATATGATTGGGACAAATTAATTACTGGCGTAATCCGATAAGTACAGACAAGGTTTTTCCTTTTAGCTTCTATATTTTTACAAGGTGTGGTTGTAAATAAATGTCATTCGTGTCAAAATCGATGTAGTTAGTAACAACCCTTAAAAAAAAGTTTTTTACAGATAGGATTAGTGATAAAATTGCAAATAAATGGCACTTAAGAAAAGTGCTACATGCATTTTTAATACATAAAATTCTACCTACAAAATGAAAAGCAAAAAGATTGGTTTAGCCCTGCTATTAGTACTAATAAGCCTAAAAGGTTTTACACAAGTTGACACAATTACAATCAACTCAAAGAACTTGATACTTGAGAAAATAAAGCCAAAGAAAAACACCTATTTGGTATATATAGAGAAGCCTGATGGTGCTGTTTTAGATGTTTCTATTTGGGAACGAACTGTTTCTTTTACAACATTCAATAGCGAAAAAGTAATTGTAGTTGACCAACTTTGGAAGAATCAAGAAGCCACCAAAACGAGAACTATTAAATCCATAAATAGTAGAAAAAACTTTCAACCAATATACCATTATTCTAAAAATGGAAAAGGAACTATTGAAGCATATACCTTTCTAAATGATAAAATTATAGGAACAGATTCTGTACAGAATAATACTAAAAAAGGGTTTGAGATGAGTAACAAAAGCAATACGTTGAATTGGGAATTAGATTTGGAAACCTACCAATTACTTCCCTATAAACTAAATACGGCTTTCAACATAAATTTTTACCATCCAGGGAGTAAAAGCATGAAGCCAAATTATTATACCTACAGCGTTATTGGAGAGGAAAAAATAAAAGTATCCAATCAGAATTTTGTGGATTGCTGGGTGCTGAAAATTCAACATGCAGCAAATAGTTCTGCAACGTATTGGATTGATAAAACAACAAGAGAAACCATTAAAATGATTGAAGTTTTTGGAGCTATAAAACGATACAAGATTAAAATATCAAACTTAATCAACTAGTGTTGTTTTAAACTTTTTTACAAATGATCTGGAAACAGGCACAACGATATTATGTGTAAGCTCTAATTTTAATCCTTGAGCGTTTCCAGTGATTTTTTCGATGCAATTTAGATGAACAATATAAGAAC
>JAESTN010000414.1 GCA_016763595.1 Flavobacteriaceae bacterium
AAATGGAAGCCTGTATTTGATAACGAAGCGACTGCCTCTATCGGTTCCGTTGCCATTCAACAATCTAACCCTAGTGTTATTTGGGTGGGTACTGGAGAAGGAAATCCTCGTAATAGTTTAAATGGTGGGTACGGAATTTACAAATCTCTAGACGCTGGAAAAACTTGGAAATTAATGGGACTTGAAAAAACACGCCATATACATCGTGTTATCATTCACCCAACAAACCCAAATATAGTGTATGCTGCAGCAATTGGATCTCCTTGGGGAGAACATCCAGAACGTGGAGTATACAAAACTACAGATGGTGGTAAAACTTGGAAACAAATTTTATTCAACAACAACAAAACAGGTGCTGCAGATTTAGTAATGGATCCTTCAAACCCAAACAAACTAATCGCTGCTATGTGGGAACACAAACGCGATCCTTGGTTTTTTAAATCTGGTGGAAAAGGTAGTGGAATGTACATTACACATGATGGTGGAGAAAACTGGAAGAAAATCACCTCTAAAGAAGGGTTTCCAAAAGGAGAATTAGGAAGAATTGGAGTTGCCATTTCTAGAAGCAATCCAAACACAATTTATGCATTGGTAGAAGCAAAAAAGAATGCGCTATACAAAAGTACAGATGGTGGTTTTAAATGGAAAAAAATAAATGACAAACCAGGAATTGGAAATAGACCTTTTTACTATTCAGAAATTTATGTAGATCCACAAAACGAAAACAGATTGTATTCTGTTTTCACCTATATAAATGTATCAGATGACGGAGGAAAAAGCTTTCGCCAGTTAATGCCTGCTTATGGTGTAGACAACGGAGTACATCCTGATCATCATGCTTGGTGGATTCATCCAAAAGATGGTTCATTTATGATTGATGGAAATGATGGTGGATTAAACATCACTAAAGACAAAGGAAAAACTTGGCGTTTTGCAGGAAATATTCCTGTTGCACAATTTTACCATATTAATGTTGATAATGAATTCCCGTATAATGTATATGGAGGAATGCAAGACAACGGTTCTTGGGCTGGACCAGCATACGTTTGGAAAGCACAAGGAATTAGAAATTCATATTGGCAAGAACTAGCTTTCGGAGATGGTTTTGACGTTGTTCCTGACAAAGACAATTCTCGTTACGGATATGCAATGAGCCAACAAGGATATGTATCTAGATATGATAGAAATACCGGATATAGCTATTCTATACAACCAACACATCCAGATCCAAAAGTAAAACTACGATTCAACTGGAACTCTGCTATTGGTCAAGATCCTTTCGACAATTCAACCCTATATTTTGGAAGTCAGTTTGTACATAAAAGTACAGATAAAGGAACTACTTGGAATGTAATCTCTCCAGATTTATCAACCAATGATCCGAACAAACAAAAACAAGGTGAAAGTGGTGGTTTAACCATGGATGCTACTGGAGCAGAAAATCATACTACAATCTTAGTAATTGAGCCATCTCCTTTAGAAAAAGACATGCTTTGGGTTGGTACAGATGATGGAAATGTTCAAATCACTAAAGATGGTGGAGCTTCTTGGATCAATGTTACAAAAAACATTAAAGGCTTACCAAAAGGAAGTTGGGTTGCACAGATCAAAGCATCTAATAAAAACAAAGGTGAAGCGTTGTTAATAGCAAACGATTACAGAAGATTTAACTATACGCCTTATGCCTACAGAACTAAAAATTATGGTAAAACATGGACACGCATTGTTGATGCTACTGATGTAAAAAGTTACACCTTAAGTATTGTAGAAGATCTTAAAAATCCAAACTTATTGTTTTTAGGAACTGATGACGGATTGTATGTTTCTTTAAACGCTGGAGAAAAATGGACCAAATGGACCAACGGGTTTCCAACGGTTCCTGTAAAAGATTTAGTAATTCACCCAAGAGAACACGATTTAATAATTGGAACTTTTGGTCGAGCTGCATGGGTTTTAGATGATATTAAACCTTTAAGAGCATTGGCTAAAAACAATGAAATTTTAACTTCTCGATTACAACTTTTTGAACCACCTGTAGCATATCAAGCAGCATTTATACAACCTACTGGAAGTAGATTTGGTGCAGATGCGTTGTATCAAGGAGAAAATAGAAAACGTGGTGCTCCAATCACTTTTTACATCAACAAACCTGAGAAGAAAAAACCTGTAGTAAAAAAGAAATCTAAGAAGAAATCAAAAAAAGATATACAAACAAAAGCTGCTGAGAAAAGCAAAATAAAATGGGATTCTATCAAGCTAGAAGTTTTTGATGGTACACGTTTAATTAGAACCTTAAAACAAAAAGCGCCAAAAGAAAATGGGATTCACACCATGCGTTGGTACTTAAGAGAAAAAGGAGTTTCTAGAGCATCTAGAAGAATTAGAAAATCTAAAAGAGAACCTAGCGGAATCGGTGTTAAACCTGGAACGTATCGTTTAAAAATGAGTTTTGGAGATGTAGTTTCTGAACAAAACATCACCGTTGAATTTGACCCTCGTTTAAACTATTCTAAAACAGATTTATCAACACGCTATGAAATGAGCAAGCAATTAGAAGCAAATATGAAAACCATTGCTGATGTTGTTAAACAATTGGTAGAAAGCAAAAATACTGCTAGTGATTTTTCTAAAAAATTAGCAAAAGCTGATAAAAAGAAATACAAATCTCAAATAAAAGCTTCTAAAGAGATCAGTAAGAAAATTGAAAAATTGATTAGTGGATATTTAGGAACCATTGACAAAAGACAAGGAATTACTAGAAATCCAGAAGTTACCGTAAATCAAAGATTAGGAGTTGCAAGAAGATATTTAGGTGCTCGTTTTGGAAAAATCACCAAAACAGAAACTGAATTGATCAACAATTTTAGAAACGCATTAAAAGAAGCCTTGACTACATCGAATAACTTTTTCAATACAGATTGGAAAAAATATAAAACAGAAGTAGAGAAAATTAGTCTTTCTCCTTTTAAAGAAGTTAAAAGCTTTTAATCAAAACACCCCTAAAAAACGAAGCCCAACCGCTTCGTTTTTTTTGTGCCTATAATTTTAATACTTTAGCTAAAATTCAAAACATAAAAAATGACTGAACCTTTTTTCACCAACGATGCAATTGTTTTCGGAATCTTAATGTTGTCCCTAGGATTTG
>JAESTN010000415.1 GCA_016763595.1 Flavobacteriaceae bacterium
AGTTGCGATCTATGATTAAAAATGCCGAAAGAGATGGAGCAGTTTGGGCAGAAAAAAATGACAAAAGAATTACTTCTTTTGGCAAGTTTTTAAGAAGTACTCGTTTGGATGAATTCCCTCAGTTTATTAATATTTTAAAGGGAGAAATGAGCTTGATTGGTCCAAGACCCGAAAGACCTGAGTTTGTCCATGATCTAAAGGATAAAATTCCGTTTTATGCGATAAGACACGTGATTAGACCTGGTTTAACTGGGTGGGCACAAGTGAACTATCCATATGCAAATACCATTGAAGAACAAGAAACCAAACTGCGATACGACTTGTATTATATAAAAGAAAGAAATTCTTTTTTAGACTTTAAAATATTGATAAAAACAATCTCTACAATCTTATTCTTTAGAGGTCAATAATATTTTTTTTAAGACACTAAACCTTAATAGTAATAACATAATAAATGGCAAACTTGCTAGCGGTAGTTGTTGCATTTTACTTAGCCAAACTATTGGAATAATACATAAAAGAACGAGTAAACAAATTACATAATTACCAACCCATTTTTTTGGAGTTTCTTTGAGCATAAGAAACGCAACAAACAAATTTGGAGCAAAAGCCCATAAAAAATTAAAGTTGTTTGGAGTTGTAGAATGGTCTGTGAAAAACCATAAGAATACGATAAGTAAACCGATCAATCCTGTAAAAAAAAACAGTAAAAAATCGAACCATTTTGTTCTCTTTTTTCTCTTTATATCTCTATAGGTAATACACAATCCAATAAATAAAATTAAGGAGAAAACAACTAAAGGATTTAGACTAGAAGTTTTAACCTTTAGTTCATCAAATTTTAAAATGTAACGGTCTGTTTTTATTAGGTTTTCTTCTTTAGCATCTATAGTGACTGTTGCATTTTTAAAACCACTGTAAACAAAATCTGGTAAGTACATATGTTGTTTTTCCGTTGCAACCTGATCTAGTTTACTTCCAAGTGCTAAATTAATTCCAAAACTCCCCCAGGTATTCCATTGAATTTCATCATTCATTAATGCTCTAAAGGATTTCTTTTTTTGAATATGATTTGTTTTAAAAGTTACTTTTTCTTTTAATATTAATTCAGTTATTTCTCGTAGAATGGTTGCGCAATTATTGAAAAATGGATCGTATAAGTACGTAGCGTTTTCTGGTTTTGCATTATTTTCTAAATATTCGTAAAACTGTTGTTTTTCTTGCTTGTTTAGATTTAAAACTTGTTCTTTTATCCAGCGACCATCTCTTTGGTAGCTTCTAACAAAATAATGAAAAGGATAGCTTTCTAATTTGTAAAGTAATTTTCCTTTTGTGAAATTTAGGTTGAAGTTTGGAGCGTTAAAATCAAACATTCCATAGTTATAAGCAGTATCAAAATTAGTGTCTTTAATTCTTATAGTACTATGCCCAAAACCTTCATACAATACTTTTCCAGGCCCAGCAGTGATGATACTTATTTCTGCGTTTGTACTCAATTGTATGTATTGAGAATATCCAATATTTAATGTGAAAATCAATAGTATAATAGAAAGTGCTTTTTTTTGCATAACTTAATTTCTGAAGAATTTATAATCAATTTTAATAGAAAAAATATTAGAATATAACGCATTACCAACGCTCCCAATATTTGTTAAAGCATAATCAATTTCAATTCCGTTGTATTTAAAACCAACTCCAAAATTTGGTTGTAGAGAAAGGCTTTTACTGCCATTAAATTGTGTGGTGTTTTGAATATTTCCAACGCCACCTCTTAAATAGACCAAGCCAGTATAGTCTAATTCAAATCCAAATGTAGGATCAATACTTGCAAAACGGGTAGAAATTATATCATTAGTTTGTGCAAACCGCATGTTTAAATCAATTTCTGTAAGTAAATGAAAATCCCTTGCAACTCTAAATTTTCTAGCAATACCTAACTGTACTTTTGGTTTTGTGATTTCTGATGTTTTTGGCAATTCTTGATTTTGTCCAGGAATTGAATTTTTAATTTTATCAAACTCCGTTTCATCAAAACTCCAAGTATTGTAAGTAGTTGTAATGTCTCTAACCATGAGGCCAAACTTCCAGTTTTTTCGTTCAAATTGTATTCCGGCATCAAAACCAAAGCCCCAAGAAGAAGCAAAATCACCAATAACTCTTCTAATTACTTTAGCATTTATACCAAAATGCATGTCTTTGTGAATTAAATTACGAGCATAGGCAATATTAAAAGCATAATCTGCGGCTGAAAAAAGGCTAATATTATTGAAATTAATGTTTCCTTGATTATCAATTAATTCTGTAGTATTTAAAATATTATCAACTCCAAAACGGATAATGGAAATCCCTATGGCACTTTCATTATCAATAGGTAGGGCTATAGCAGCAAAATTGTAATTTGCGATTCCTGCAAAATAGGATGCATGCATTAATGAACCTTCGTAATCTTCTAAATTCACTAAACCTGCGGGATTCCAATACATTGAATTAACACCACTACTAGTGGCAACAACAGATTTACTCATTCCTAGTGATGCGGCATCTACACCAATATTCAAAAATTCATTAGAATAGTTTCGGAAAGTTTGTGCAGATATTTGTGCAGAAACGAAAATGATAAGTACTAAAAAATATTTTTTCAAAATATAAAATTACGAGTTACAAATATCTAAAATCCTATTATAATAACTGATGTTTTAGTAAGTTATTGTAATAATAATAATCAGGTATTTTTACCTATTGTTTTTTGTTTATTTATAATTTATTTTAGAAAAAACAGGTATTGTTATGTGTAAATGTCCAAATTGTAATTCTAAAGCATACAAAATAAAGAAGAGTTCAGGTGTATTTAAATTTTTCTTATTAAGAAAAAGCCATTACTGTATTCATTGCTTAACTCGTTTTTCTAAGTATTCTTTTTTTGATAAATACCAAATAACGGTTAAAAGTTTTTAAGAATATGTTCTTTAATAAACCTACTTATTCTTTTTTCTAGCCACCTACTTTCATGTTGTTTAAATGTAGAAATGAATCCAACATGACCTCCATACTTTGTTATTTCTAAAAAAAATATATCAGAATTAACAGCTTCTTCAATAGGGAAACATTCTTTTGCTAAAAAAGAATCATCTTCTGCATTGATAAGCAATGTAGGTCTATTAATTTTAGATAAATACGGTTTAGAACTTGCTTTTTGCCAGTAGTCTTCTGGGCTATCAAACCCAAAAACAGGTACGGTGTATAAATGTTCTAAATGTTTAAAACGTTTGGCCTTGAATAGTCGCTCTTTGTCAAGTTGAAAATCAGGAAATTTATAAGACTTTTCTAATACCTTTAATCGAATGGTTTTTAAAAACTGATCTATATATAATTTGTTTTTTATTTTATTCATTTGTCTTTCAGAACTAGCAATGTCAATAGGAACTGACGTAGCAATTGCTCCTTTTATCTTTGGAGAAATAGTATCAGCATATTCCCCCATATATTTCAAGGTTAAATTTCCTCCCAAGCTAAATCCTATAAGTAGGATGTTTTCATATGCATACCTATCTAGTATATGATTCACCACAAAATGAACATCTTCAGTTTTTCCACTATGGTAGGTGCCTAATAATAAATTATCTTCTCCACTACATCCACGTAAATTAAAAGCAACAGTATCAATCCCGTTACTATTCAATTCATTTGTTGTAGAGATCATATATTTAGATTCAGAACTTCCTTCTAAACCATGAATTAAGATTGCTATGGTATTCGAATTTACTTTAGAAAAATCTAAATCGATAAAATCATCATCCCAAGTAAAAATACGTTTGCGTGTATAGTTACAGGTCTCTTTCATAAATAATGGGCGATACATTGTATTAAAATGTCCGTTTCTAAAAGGAAGTGAAGGAGAAAAGTCAGATGTGAGTAGTGGCATTTTTTGGTTTTTATAGCAATTATAGATACAAATATGATAAAATTTAAAAGAAAGTGAAAAGGAGCAACTTGATTTTCTTATTTTCGCTGTTGAAACCAACTCTTATGAATATCAAAAAGCACATTCCCAATTTATTGACATTAGGAAATTTACTATGTGGTACAATTGCTACCATTGCTGCAGTTAATTCTGATTATCTAACAGCAGCTTCTTTAGTCGTTTTAGGAATTGTTTTTGACTTTTTTGATGGGTTTGCTGCAAGAATATTAAAGGTTTCTGGAGAATTGGGGAAGCAGTTAGATTCGTTGGCTGATATGGTTACCAGTGGAGTAGTCCCTGGTATTATTATGCTTCCTTCAATGCCAGCGTTGAGCAGTAACTTATGGATCACATTAATGGAGCGCTTGGGATTATCACGTTTCGCTTTCAAG
>JAESTN010000416.1 GCA_016763595.1 Flavobacteriaceae bacterium
CTTGTCACAAACGTATTTACCCATTCTGCTAAGTATTTTATATCTGCATTCACACCAAAAAAATCAGCTCTATTTACTTTTTTATCTTTTCTTTTTACAGTTCTAGAATACCCAGTGTTTACAGGATTTACAAATACAATATCTGCAACGTCCAATACAGAATGTGGATTGCTATGGTATCCGTAGGGCTGAATAGGGAATCCTTCGTCATCAATATTCAAAACATTTGGTCCGGTATATGCCAAATGCATCCAAACAGAGGCAGACCCAGGTCCACCATTAAAAGAAATTAATAAGGGTCTTTTTACCGTGTTTACATTATTGGTTCTTTTATAGTAGGTGTAAAACAAGGTTGCCTTTGGATTTCCTTCTTTGTCCCAAATAGGCTGTGTGCCGGCATAGGCAGTATAGTTGATTTTTTTTCCTTTGATGCTTGTAGTGTGTGTGGTTACCACTGTGGTGTCTGTTGGTATTGTTCTTTTCTGAGCAAAGAGAAAAGTGGAAATACATAAAAATGTGACTAGGCTTAGTTTGGTCTTCATTGATTGGTTCAATTTGGCTATTTAACAAGTGTTTTTTGATGTAAAGTAATACCCTAAATATATTAATTTTATAGCTATTTGGTGTTTTTTATAGCTAAACATGTGTTTTTGAGAGGTTTTAATAATTTATACTCTATTCTTGTTTAATGTATTAATTAAAACTAAAAAGAGTATGAAAAATTTATTAAAATTAGAAGGTATAAAAAAATTGTCAAAAGAAGAGCAGGTAAATGTTAATGGAGGGTTCCTATATGTTACTATTTATTGTAACGATGGTTACGGAACAAGTTTCGTGAGAGATGCAGATAGTGGTGTTGATAATATTTCTGACCTTGATATAACGGCATTGTGTTATAATCGTGGAGGTTATAGTGGTAAATGGAAAGTAGGAGAGGTTTTTTAAAACTATAAGAGTTTTTTGAAAAAAGGCAAAAATAGTACTATTCTTGCCTTTTTGTTTGTTTAATTATATTTTTAAATCATCAAACAAGTCAATTAATTTTTTATTAGACGGTGTTGGAGCATTTGCAGTTACAATATTTCCTTGGGGATCCAATAAAATAAATTTTGGAATTCCTTGAATCAAGTAGTCTTGTACAAATTGTGATTTCCAATCGCTGTCAGCAAATAATTGAATTCCGCCTAATTCTTTTTCTTTCACCATATCTTTCCATTTTTGATGGTCTTTTTCCTCGTCAATAGAAATACTTAAGAATTCTATATTCTTTCCATGGTATTTCTTTTCTACTTCTTTTAAGAATGGAATTTGTTTTTTACAAGGTCCACACTAAGTAACCCAAACATCTACATATACATATTTTCCTTTTAAATCATCTAAAGAAGTGGTGCCACCTTTGTAATTTTCATAGTTTACAAATTTCGGAGAAGGACTTCCCTTCGCTAATGTTTTTAAAGTAGTATAGCTTTTTTCAATTTCAGCATTGTTCTTTTCATTTGTAGAACCTGCTGCTTTATATGCTGTATATAATTCTTCTAAATTATCAGCTCTAGTAATTGGATATCGTACAGCATCATAAACCATTGCATTTTTAATGGTTTGATTTTCTATTTCAGAACAAACTTTTAACATGGTAAGTGTTCTGTCTAATTCTTCATTAGCTTTCACTAATTCAGATACCTTATTCTGGTAATGATTTGTAACTAAAGATTTATAGGCCGGAGAAAATTTAAAATCTTCTTCACTATCAAATTGAATGTCATTTATTTCGTTTAAGAAGTCTTTTGAAGGTTCAAAATCTTTCTTTTTTGCATAATAAGAATGGTAGGATTTATATACATTTAGTTTTCCTAAATATGCATATTGAATATTTCTTTCTTCTTTTGTTTTGTATGCAGCGTTAATTCCAGTAGCAGCATTTAATAATTCTTTGTGAGCAGTTTTAATTCCAGAAAAAGTTTTTTTATAATCAGCTTCTTCTTGGGTAAAAACTTCAGTTCCTTTACCCATTAATTCTTTTTCTTTGTCCTTTTTTGCAACCAAATAAGAACTGATTTCTGAACCTTTACCAGATATTGCTAGTGTTTTATTGAAATCTTTTGAATCATAATTAATAATAACATTATCTCCAGCTTCTAAATGTAACGGAGTTCCATTTTTTGCTTGGTATAATAAAAATTGACCTTCTACTTTTACCGTATCTATAAAAGAACCATCTTCATTAATCGCAATTGTGTGCTTTTCAAAAGACCTATCTGTAGTTCCATAAAGAACCATTTCTTTAGTGTCTACATTTGCAATATTTCCAGTAATGATTGCATAATCTATTGGTGCTTCATTTTTACACGATACTATTGCGATACCCGCAACTAATAACCATAATTTTTTCATGAGGTTGATTGTTTGAGATTTTTGATTGCTAAATGTAGTAAATCAAAACCGATTTGTGCTTTTATTTTGCTAAAATCAGCGAGTTTTATGTCAAGTTTCGAGATTAATTAAGTAAAATGAAGTAGAAAAGGTGAAAAACGAAAACCCCATTAAGCTAGTGGGTTATATGGGCTTTTGTGATATTTGGCGAATTTTTGCTGGCGATGAATCTTCTGTCATGACGTTTTCCTACAATCCAAACAATTTGATTTTCAGAACATAACAACCATGTATTTTCTTTATCCACTAAAGAATACTTTTGGTCTTTAAAAAACTTGCTTAATTTCTTTTTTCCTTGCATTCCAATTGGGTAGAAATAATCTCCCTCTTGCCATTTTCTTAATATTAAAGGAAATGTAAGTGTATCAGTGTCTAAAAAAATGGTGTTTTCATCCTGTTGCTGAATTTCAGAAGCGTTTTCGAAAGTAAGACGAATCGGCTCAAATATTTCTTTTGTATTTTTTGTAATTAAGATTTCTGAAAGTTCTGTTGGAGATGGAATTTCAGTTAAAAGTAAAAAATCACGATCCTTTAATAATCGATGTGATTTTGAAAAAACTTGTTTTCCAGATTGAGCGGATACTAAACTTTCAATATCATTCCATTCTGTAAAGTTGTAAGACTTTAAGAGTTCAAATAAATAAGCTTTGGGATTCGATAATTTGTGAATTTCAAAAATGTCAAATTTTGAAACTCCATATTTATCAGCACTAATTACTTTTTTTTTTACGTGTGCAATTGTGTCATTAATTATTTGCTGACTTCCTTTTAGATGAGCTGTCGTTTTTTGAAATGAATTTAATAGAGTTGGATTGATCTCTTTTAAAATTGGAATGATTTGATGCCTAATTTTATTTCGAACATATTTTGTTGAAGCATTACTTTGGTCTTCTCTCCATTCAATAGCATTCTCCTTTGCAAATTGTTCGATTTCTTCTCTAGAAAAAATCAGTAATGGTCTAACAATGGTGTTATTGATTGCTGGAATCCCAGTAAGTCCTTCTAAACCTGTTCCACGGCTTAGATTGATTAAAAAAGTTTCTAAATTATCATCTGCATGATGCGCAGTTAACACATAATCAAATTGATGTTTATCAACGAGTTCTTGAAACCAATCATAACGTAATTCTCTTGCTGCAACTTGAGTAGAGGTTTTGTTTTTACTGGCATATTCATTTGTATTGAAACTTGTGGTAAATGTTTCTAGATTTAACTTTTCGCCAATATTTTTAACAAGGGCTTCGTCTTTATCACTTTCTAAATCTCTTAAATTAAAATTACAGTGGGCTAAAGAAACATTAAAATGTAACGAATGAAATAATTGTGTTAAAACAACACTATCTAAACCGCCAGAAATGGCAATCAATAGTTTTTTCCCTTTCAAAAAAGGAAACTGATGTGCAATATGATGTTGTAGTTTTTGGATCATTCTAAATGTAAAGCTACTTTATTATTTCGACTTGTTCATCGCTTGATAAAAAACTTGTTGCACTTTCGGTCTGATATTTAAATTGTAAATATTCCGATGACTTCTATTTGGATACACTCTGTTTGATAAGAAAATAAAAACCAATTCATGTGTTGGATCTGCCCAAACAAAAGTTCCGGTAAATCCAGAGTGCCCAAAACTTTCTGCACTCACTTCTGGTGCAGGGTATGCTTTGCTAATTGATAAAGTGTTGTTACCAATTAAAGGTTTGTCAAACCCTAATCCACGACGGTTGTTATTTTCTGGGTACTGCGTTTTTGTGAATTCTTTTAAAGTGCTTTTAGAAATGTATTGTTTGTAATCATAATAGCCATAATTGCAATACATCTGCATTATTTTAGCTAAATCTAATGCGCTTCCAAATAAGCCAGC
>JAESTN010000038.1 GCA_016763595.1 Flavobacteriaceae bacterium
AGGAGCTCCGTTTGTCCCAAAACCATTATTAAGTCAATTAAAAGTTGGTGGAAGGTTGTTGATTCCTGTTGGAGACAAAACTCAAATAATGACCTTGTTTATACGAAAATCTCCAAAAGAATTTGAAAAACATGAGTTGGGTGATTTTGTTTTTGTACCCATGTTGGGAGACAAGAATTAATTTCTCTGATGGTAACTAAGTAGTTAATTAAAAAAATAAAGTTGAATGAGAAATACCATTTTTTTCTTTTCACTAATTACCAACCACTATTTCGCTCTTGCCATGTATTCTGTCTTACCAAATAAAGAAATACCAATATACCCTCTTAGTTTTAGTTTATTAGGTTTTACTAATTTAATATAGCATTTGTATATTTTTCCATTTCTTGGGTCTAAAATGGTACCACCAGACCATTCGTCACCATCTTTTTTTAAGCCAGTAAGTATTTCCATTCCTAAAACAGGTTTGTTTTTCTTTTCATCTTCACATAATGTACATAGCGCTTCTTTTTTTGTTTTATCTGTTATTGCTACAATTTTCGCATATGCTTTGCCTTCTTTTTCATACACTTCAATAACAGAATCTACTTTATTTGTTTTTTCGTCTCTGCTTTCCCATTTTCCAAAAATAGATTGTGCTGTTGTTGAGAATGAAATAAATAATACAGCTAATAAAAGGAGGTGTTTCATAAAAGACTTATTTTAATATAGAGGTTCATAATTAATCGTATTTGGCATTGTAGTTTCCATCCCATTTTCCTTGTACGCGTAATACTTGTTCAATGACATCTCTTACACAACCCTCTCCACCTTTTTTATAGGAAATATACTTGGATATTTTTTGAATCTCTGGAGCTGCATCATTTGGGCAACAGGCTAAGCCAACCAATTCCATCACTGGGTAATCAGGAATATCATCACCCATATACAACACGTTTTCGGGTTGTAAATTGTATTTCTCTAGGAGCTCGTTGTATTGCTTAATTTTATCATGAGCACCTAAGTAAATATCTTTAATGCCCAATCCTTTTAAACGAGTTCTAACACCTTCATTCGTTCCGCCAGAAATTATACAAACATTTAAACCAGCATTTACAGCCGTTTTTAAGGCATATCCATCTTTAATATTCATATGTCTTACCAATTCTCCATTCGGAAAAACAGTCACTATTCCGTTTGTTAAAACACCGTCAACATCAAAAATTAAGGTGTTTATTTGTGGTAAATATTCTTTATAACTTTTTTCCATAGTTAGTTCTCTTGGATAGATTGCGTAATGAGTTTGTAAATTTTTTGCTGTTGCAAATTTAAATTTTCTAAATGAGATAGTATTGTTTGGACATCATTTCTTTTTGCAGGTCCAGTTTGAGCTTCTTTTGGTGAGATATTACCGATTTTTTTGGCTGTTTCTTCAATTAATGGATGTAGAATTTCAAATGGAACTTGATGTTCATCACAAATATCTTTTCCAATTTGATACATGTGATTGGTGAAGTTATTTACGAATACAGCTGCCAAATGTAATTTTTTACGTTGATCAGTTGTAATATGATAGCTTTTTTCTCCAATTGATTTTGCGATTACTTCTAATAATTCCAAATCACTTTTATTTGTTGCTTCCAAACAAAAAGGAATGTTAGAAAAGTCAACAATCGCTCCTTTTGTAAAAGATTGTAATGGATAAAAAACACCTTTTCTTTGTTGATGGATTGCATCCATTGGTACTGTTCCAGATGTATGAACGATCAAACCAACTCTATTCTTTAATTGATTTGAAACACTAGCAATTGCATCATCAGAAACAGCAATGATGGTAACATCGGCATTTGGAATATTTTCAAGATGCCTAGAATTTACATTCTCAATTTCTATTTTGGTGGCTGCACCAAATGCAGTTGCCAAATGCGAAGCAACATTCCCTTGTCCAATAAGTACCACTTTGATCATAAAAGCGAAGATATTGAAATTAATTCTCAAGCATTAAAGAATTAAAAAAAAAATCGCATATTTGCGGTCTTATGATTGTTTAAATAGACTCCAGTTTTCGTCGTTTTTTACACGGCCCAAAATTTTTAGCATTGAAATCTCTTCAACGCTAATTTCTATTATTTTATATTTTCATCTATCATGTCAAAAGACAATCAACTTACAATTAAAAGCATATTCAATCATTTTATAGCCGCTGTTACCGGTAAAGAGCAAGATTTCACAACAGGAAGTATTCGAAAAGCAGTATTTATGCTTTCTATCCCCATGATTTTAGAAATGCTAGGGGAGTCAATATTTGCTTTGGTAGATATTATCTATGTTTCTAGAGTTAGTGTAAATGCAGTAGCAACTATCGGATTGACAGAATCTGTCGTTACATTAGTATATGCCGTTGCTATTGGGTTAAGTATGGCTGCAACTGCAATTGTTGCACGTAGAGTAGGAGAAAAAGATACGAAAGGTGCAAGTCAAGCTGCAGTGCAAGTTATTTTTTTAGGATTTGTAATTGCACTAATTATTAGTGTTTTTGGAATTTTATATCCCAAAGAGATCTTAGAGTTGATGGGGGCTGAGCCCGATTTAATTGCTGAAGGATTTGGGTATACCAAAATATTATTAGGAGGAAACTTAACCATTATGTTTTTATTCTTAATTAACGCTATTTTTAGAGGTGCCGGTAATGCCTCAATTGCCATGTGGACCCTAATTTTATCAAATGGATTGAACATCATTTTAGATCCAATATTTATATTTGGATTGGGACCAATTCCTGCTTATGGTGTAGAAGGCGCAGCGATTGCGACTACAATTGGTAGAGGTACAGCTGTTGTTTGGCAATTGATTGCGTTGTTTTATGGTTTCAGTAGAATAAAAATAGCGGTTAAAGATTTGGTTATAAAAGCTGCAGTAATGATGAACTTAATCAAAGTTTCTATTGGTGGAATTGGACAGTTCTTAATTGGAACTTCTAGCTGGGTTTTCTTAATGAGAATCATGTCTGAATTTGGAAGTGAAGTCTTAGCAGGGTATACAATTGCTATTCGTATTATGATGTTTACCTTGATGCCAGCTTGGGGAATGAGCAATGCTGCAGCAACATTAGTAGGACAAAACTTAGGAGCCAAAAAACCAGATAGAGCAGAACAATCTGTTTGGAAAACAGGAAAATATGCTGCTATTTTTATGGGAACAGTATCTATTGTTTATTTGGTGTTTGCACCTACATTTTTGGGGTGGTTTACAAAGAATCCAACGGTGGTTGAAAACGGATCTTTGTGTTTGCGAATTATTGCTGCTGGTTATATTTTTTATGCCTATGGAATGGTTGTAATTCAATCTTTTAATGGTTCGGGAGATACTAAAACACCGACGTATATCAACTTTGTCTGTTTTTGGTTGTTTCAATTGCCTTTTGCGTATCTAACTGCAATTTATTTTGATTTAGGTCCAATAGGTGTATTCTTATCAATAACCTTTGCAGAAGTATTAATTGCAGTACTGGGAATTTACTTATTTAAAAAAGGGAAGTGGAAAACGGTACAAGTATAGTTTTGTTTTGTAATTTAGAATCGATTTTAAAAAAGCAAAAATGAAAAACAAAACCTTCGGAATAAATACGATTTGTGCACATGTTGGAGAGGTAAAAGACGAACAGTTTAAAGGAGCGATTTCTCCTATATATATGTCAACTTCATATGCTTTTGATAACGTTGATGTACTGCGATATCCACGATATTTAAACACTCCAAATCAAGAAGCACTAGTCAAGAAAATTGCTGCATTGGAGAAAACTGAAAACGCCTTAATTTTTGGTTCAGGAATGGCAGCTGTTAGCACAACAATTCTCGCTTTTTTAAAACAAGGAGATCATATTGTACTGCAGCAAACCTTGTATGGTGGAACCTATAATTTTGTAGTTGAAGAATTTAAAAAATTCGGAATTGAATATTCATTTACGAAAGAGGTGTCAATAAACTCTTTTAAAGAAGTAATACAGCCAAATACAAAGGTGTTGTATATAGAAACACCCTCAAATCCGTTATTGACAATTACAGATATGCAAGCAGTTTCAGAATTGGCAAAGGCCAATGGAATTGTTACAATGATAGACAATACATTTGCATCACCAATTAATCAAACTCCGGTAGATTTTGGTATTGATATTGTACTTCATTCGGCGACAAAATATATGGGTGGACATTCAGATATTTTGGCAGGTGCAGTTGCTGCATCAAATAAACATATAGAAACAATTTGGAAAACAGCTATCAATTTAGGAGGTAGCTTGAGCGATTTTACAGTTTGGATGTTAGAACGTAGTTTAAAAACATTGAATTTGCGTGTAAAATGTCAAAGCGAAAACGCGCTTATTATGGCAAGATATTTGGTGAGTAATCCAAACATTTCCAAGGTATATTACCCAGGATTAGAATCACATCCAAATCACCAGTTAGCGAAAAAACAAATGAAAGGATTTGGAGGAATGTTATCATTTGAGTTAAAAGAAGGAATTGATGCGGTAGAATTCCAACGTAAGTTGCAATTGATTAAGCCGTCTATGAGTTTGGCAGGCGTAGAAAGTACCATGTTGAACCCAGCTGTTGCTTCTCATGCTTTAATGGGAGCAGAAGAAAGAGCAAAACAAGGAATTACGGATGGCTTAATACGCTTTTCGGTAGGAATAGAAGAAACAGAAGATTTAATTGCCGATATAGAACAGGCACTAGAAAAAATAATATAAACATAAATGAAACTAGATATATTAGCCTTTGGA
>JAESTN010000039.1 GCA_016763595.1 Flavobacteriaceae bacterium
AAGCAATCCGTTGTTGGCAGGGTATATTTCTGAAGAGAACTTAGCGCTGTTAAAAAACACGGTTCCTTTTCAAATTCAAAGAAACGGTAGAGGTAAAGTTGTTGTGTTTACAGATAACACAAACTTTAGAGCGTTTTGGTACGGAACAAATAAATTATTAATGAATGCTATTTTCTTTAGTAGCGCTATGTAGTTTTTGGTTTCGCTAACGCGAAGTCTCAAAGTCTCAAAGTCTCAAAGTCTCAAAGTTGCAGAGATGCAGAGATGCAAAGAGAGAAAACTCTTGAATGTATTGCCACAGGTTTGCGAATATTTATTTGCAAACCTGTGGTTTTTTTAGTTTTACGCTTTTGAAGCTTTTTTTCACTTTGAAGCTTGTTTTTTGTAACATTTTACAACAATGTTCGTCATATAGATGTCAACATTTTAAAAATACTATGAGTTTACTAAGAGTTTTATTAGCCATTTTCTTTCCGCCATTATCGGTACTAGGCAAAGGATGTGGTTCTTTTGTGATTGTTTTTTTACTAACGCTTTGTGGATGGGTTCCTGGAGTAATTGCCGCTTTGGTAATTTTAAATAATCCAGATAATTAGATACTAATTGTCATTTCGGTAATTCTTAAATTATTGAAAAACAGTTGCATAAAGAGGTACTTCACTTTTTGTTAATGAAGTTACCGAACTTGCTCTCCATTCTTTATGGTATCAGAAGCTTTCAATAAGACTACATGTCCATCTTCATTATGAATTCCCAACACCAAACATTCGCTCATGAAATTGGCTATTTGTCGAGGTTTAAAATTCACAATAGCATGTACTTGACGATTTAATAAGTCTTTTTTTGAATATAAATCAATGATTTGTGCACTAGATTTTTTGATCCCTAGTTCCCCAAAATCAATACGTAGTTGATAGGCAGGTTTTCGGGCTTTCGGAAAATCGTTTACTTCTATAATTGTTCCTATTCTGATATCAACTTTTAAAAAGTCTTCGAATGTTATTTCTTCGGACATTAGCTACCTAATTTTTTTAGTACCCAAAGTGGGCCAATTAATAAAAACTGTAAATCTTTAATAAATGATGGTTTTTTGCCTTCTATTTTATGTCCATAAAACTGACCAACCCAAGCAATTACAAAAATTGCTAGTGAGATCAATGCTATATTCCCGAATCCACTCAACCAATAATTCCCGATAATACTTAATGTAGTTACCAGTAACATAGTAATGAAATACCAGAATCCCAATCGTGCATAAAAGATAAGAATTACTACAGCAACCATGGCAGCCCAATTTTCTATCAATGGATTGTACAAACCAAAAATGTTTTCTAAAAAAGTAGTAGGAATGCTAAATAACAAGCCAATGACGCTAAAAAATATTGCAGGAACGCAAATGTAATGTATTGCTTTATTCGTTTCGTTTTGATGGCTTATCGCATATTCATCAAACCATTGTTGTGCAGTTTTCATACCTAGAATTTAGAGTTCTAAAGATAGAAAAAAATGTCAGTTCCAGTGAAATTGTAACTTGATTTTATATCGAGAACGAATAATACCTCAATATTATTCTCTTTTTGGAAATCACTTGTAGTGATGCTGTTGATTAGTTCCAGTTATTTCGGATCAATAAATTTTCGATATGTGCAAAATGATGATTGCAATGCCAAGCATAAATTCCAATGTTCTTTTTTAAAGAAACTGAATCTCCACTTTCTGGGTGAATAAATACTTTGTTTAAATCATCTATTGTCAATCCTTTTAATAAATACACCCATTTTGCGTGCAATGCTTTTATAAAGTTCAAAGAGATTTCTATCGGTGCATCTTTCGTGTCAAACAATTCGGCCCAACGAGCTTCGTAATAAGCTTTAATTGTAGGTTGGTCTTCAGTTAGTGTCCATTTAAAACGAACATAACTGTTTACATGACTATCTCCACAATGATGAATGGTTTGTTTAACCGTCCAGCCACCATCTCTATATGGCGTATTTAACTGGGCTTCAGATAAGTTTTGTACAAGAGCTTCTAATTTACTTGGAAAATTTTCGATATCAGAAACCCATGTGGCAATATGCTCATTTGTTATTTCTGTAGGAATATGTACCTGCCCGATGGGATATTTTAAATGCTCCAAAACTAATCTAAAAATTGTTCGTTAATGTACTGTTTTGCCCTCTTGCTTTTAGGGTTTAGTTCCAATGCTTTTTTGAAACTTATGATGGCGTTTGCCGAGTCTTTATTTCTGTGATATGCTTCTCCCAAACTGTCAAATGTGTTAGCGCTTTTTGGGTACAGTAACGTATTTAATTTAAAGATTTTAACCGCTTTTTCGTATTCTTTTTTACGCAAAGCTCTATATCCAAGATTGTTTAAATTACTTTCTCGTACACTTCTACTATTGGGGTTGTTCTTTTTTATAAACTGATACCCTTCAATAGCTTTGTCAATTTGATCGTTGTTAAAATATTCATTTGGTGTTTTTTGCCCCGTGACCATTTTAGGAAATCTAATGGTAATTCCATCATGTTCTCTTTTTTTAGCTAGAAGAATATGTATTTCTGGTTGCTTCATGAAAATAAATTTTTCATTCATTTCTTGAATGTAAAATGTACTGTCGTTTATTTTTAAAGGCTCAATATTATCTTTTCCTCTCCACTTCACATAAAGTGTGCCTTCATTAAACGTTATTCCAACTGTTTCGCTTGCATTAAATAAATAATCACCACTAACAGTTGCGATAAATTCTTTGCTGTTTTTAGAATTACCACAGGATGCTAAAAGAATTACTGAGAGAAGAAGGAAAATACGTTTCATAAAATTATGTAAGTTTTGATTTCGTGACTAACTGGTCAGTTAGACGCCCATTTGGTTCTAATTGTTACAAAAAAGTAAAGATAATTAAATTTAAAGTAGGGTATTTAATGAATGACCTGTTATATTTACAAAGCAGACACGATATAGGTATGAGATTTAAAAGACAGGTTATTATAATTGGAGCACTTGCATTATTATGCAGTTGTAGCTCTTCAAATGTTGATGTGAATGATGTTGATACCCCAATAGATCCAGCTTCTGGTAAGCCCAATATATTGTTGATAATTGCAGATGACATGGGTTTAGATGCAACACCTAATTTTCCAGAGGGAACGATCAAGCCCAACATGCCAAATTTACAAGCATTGATGGATACAGGAATTACATTTAAAAATGTGTGGTCGTATCCAGTTTGTTCTCCAACTAGAGCTTCAATTCTAACAGGTAAATATGGAAGTAAAACAGGAGTATTAGAGGTAGGGAATACAATCAATACAACAGAAACTTCCATTCAACAGTTTTTAGATGATGGTACATCAAATGCATATGCAAGTGCCGTTATTGGTAAATGGCACCTATCAAATTCAGCAGAAGATCCAATAACGATGGGTATAGATTATTATGCGGGATTATTAACTGGTGGCGTACAGAGTTATACAAATTGGAACTTAACAGAGAATGGAATTACTTCAAACTCTACAGAATATACAACCTCAAAGTTTACAGATTTAGCAATTGAATGGGTAGATAAACAACCTAAACCTTGGTTTTTGTGGTTGGCATTTAATGCGCCACATACACCTTTTCATTTAGCGCCAACAAACCTGCATTCACAAGGAAACTTACCAACCGATGCTGCAAGTATTGATGCAAACCCAACACCTTATTATATGTCGGCAATTGAAGCAATGGATTCCGAAATAGGGAGATTTTTAAGTAGTTTAACAATAGAAGAAAGAGCAAATACAGTAATTATTTTTGTAGGAGATAATGGCACTCCAAATAAAGTTACACAATACCCATATAGTAGGTCAAAATCTAAAAACTCATTATATCAAGGAGGTGTTAATGTGCCTATGGTAGTTTCTGGCGTTGGGGTAACAAGAACAAATGTACAAGATGCTGCATTGATTTCTACAACAGATTTATTTTCTACGATCGCTTCACTAGCAGGAATTTCAACTTCAAGTAGGGAAAATAGTACTAGCTTTTACCCGTTGCTTACAAGTTCAAGTGCTTCTACCAGAGAGTATGCATACACAGAAATATCTAATAATGGAATTGGGTTTGCAATTAGAAATGCAACCTATAAGCTTATCAAATATGAAAGTGGAACGGAAGAGTTTTATAAGTTAACAACTGATGCGTATGAAAATTCAAACTTAATAGGAACAACACTATCATCAGAAGCAATAAATGCCAAAGCAGCTTTGGAAGCCGAGTTGCTAAGGATAAGGAATTAAAAACGTATTCTTTTATAAAAAAAAACACCGCGGTAGCGGTGCTTAAAAAATGCAGGGTTTAGCCCTCAGAAAACTAATCTATATTTTGAATTGAAACGATATGAGCGTTTCCATTCAAAGGTTTGTATATACTTACCATAGCACTACCATTTACTGAAAAAGGAGTGACCATTTTTGAATTACAGAAAAACCTAAAGTTCATTCCTGCTACAACTTGCTGTGATACTGCTACTGGAGAGTATTTAACTCCAACAAAATTTTCAAAGGCTTCGTTAAAAGCATTATTTGCTTGACCATCAATGTTACATGAAAATGTTGAAAACGCTCCAACCATTACTGCTTCTTCTTTTAATTGAGACATAATAAACGTTGTTTAAGGTTAATATTTGTGTGTTACAAATATAAGAATGTAATCATCTTATTAACAGCGTATTAACTCCTGTTTTGTGATTAAGGTAGAAGTACCTATCAGCTTATAGGGAGCGTATTTATCTATAATTACGTATTTGCTTATTAGGCAAAGTATAATTTTGACACATGTGTTTTTTAAACTTCCTGCTAATAGAACTATTATGTAGCGCTTGTAAGATTTGTAGTAGCTAATAATTTTTAATCAAAAAGACCTAAGGTTAAGTACTTGGGGCTTTTTGTTTTTTTAGATCCCTATTTTTTCACCCATTTGTACAAATGTTTCCATGTTGTTTTTTGTGTTTTCTAAAATATCGGCATCAATTTTTAGATTGTTTTTAGCAACCAACATAACAATAGTAGATCCACCAAAAGCAAAATAGCCCATTTCATCTCCTTTGTTAACTTCTTGATTAGGAGTGTATGTTTCTAATATACTACCCACCATTGTTGCACCAACTGGAGCAATAATAATGGCTCCTTTGTCGGCTGTTTTTAAGGTGCAAAATTCGCGTTTATTTTCGCAAAACACTTTGGTAAAGTTGCTCGCTAATGCATGAGGAGAAACCGAAAAATAACTTCCTTTTATTTTTGTCACTTCAGAAGGAACCCCGCTATAAGGAAAATGAAAACGGTGGTAATCATTTGGTGCTAGCCTAAGAATAATTAAAGAAGCGTCTTTATACCTATTGGCGATATCGATATCATTTAAAAACTCTGAAAGTATAAATTTTCTTCCTTTTACAAAAAAGTGATGGACATCAGAAATGTTTTCAAAAGCAATTAGTTTTCCATCTCCAGGTGAAACAAAACCGCTTTCAATTGGCCTAGCAGATGGTTTTAATTTTCTATAGAAAAAATCGTTGAAAGAAGTGAATTCTGAAATTTGTTTTTCAGATTCAGACATGTCAATATTTAATTGTTTAACAAATTTTTCAATCTTTTTTGTAGATGAAGGCTTGTACATTTTTTTACCATAATACTCAGATATAAACTTACGTTTAGCAATTGGTAACACAGTTGTTTTTCCAAAAGGGTTGTCATATAGAAACTTTAATAAACCTTCAGCAGGAGGTGTTTCTGTAATAATTTCTTTTGTTTTTCTGTGTATGAACTGTATTTTCATGTAAGCGTTTCTGGTTTAAGAATGGTAAATGTACTTGATTTAAAAACAAAAAAGCACTCAAAATTGAGTGCTTTTTTTATAGGATAAAAATGTTATTTAACATTCATTAATTCTACATCAAAAATTAGCGTAGCGTTTGGAGGAATTACTCCACCTGCACCAGCTTCTCCATATGCTAAATTTGAAGGGATTACTAAACGGGCTTTAGCACCTACATTTAATAATTGAATTCCTTCGTCCCAACCAGCAATTACCTGACCAAGGCCAATAGCAAAATCAATTGGTTCTTTACGTTTGTATGAAGAATCAAATACAGTTCCGTCTAATAACTGTCCTTTATAGTGTACAGAAACAGTAGCGCCTTTAGTTGCTTTTTTTCCGTTTCCTTCTTGTAAAATTTGGTAGCGCAATCCACTTGCAGTTTCGTCATAACCAGCAGCAACTGAATCTAACAATTCTTTTTGCTTTGCTAATTCTTCTTCTTCACGTTTTGTTCTAGATCCTTCAAAAGTTCTAAAAGCTTCAATAGCATTATAGGCTTCTGCATCTGCTCCTACTCTTACAATATCTAAACTATCAATAGCATCACCCTGCGCTATGGCATCAACAATATCTTGGCCTTCTAGTACTTTTCCAAATACTGTATGCATATTATCCAACCAAGGTGTAGCAATATGAGTTATAAAAAACTGACTTCCATTTG
>JAESTN010000417.1 GCA_016763595.1 Flavobacteriaceae bacterium
AAATACATCTCTTAGAAAAGAAATTGTAGATGCTTTTATTGAAAAAAATAAAGAGCGTTCTATTTATGTTGATGAATTGGCGAGCTTACTAAATTTATCAACAGCATATTTCAAAACATGGTTTAAAGAGAATGTAGGGATTTCTCCCAAAAACTATATTAATAGGAAAAAAATTGCGCAAGCGAAAATAGATTTAAAGCAAATAAAGAATGTTACTCATGTAGCCTATAATTTAGGCTTTGGTTCTTCACAGTACTTTGCAACTATTTTTAAGAAATACACAGGAATGTCTCCGAGTAGGTATATAAAAAGTTAATTTTTTTTCAACGGACTAATAATTTTTACATCGCTAAAGGAAATTGCCCCTCTAACAACGCCATCAATTGTGCTCTTTAAAGCTTCAATCAATTGCATTTTTAATTGAGATTTATGAAATAGTAAACTCACTTCTCTTGCAGGTGGAGGTGTTTCAAACTCTCTTAAAAATAGTTTGTCTTTATCATTTAAGTCTAAGGTTTGTAAATATGGAATTAATGTCATGCCTAGGCCTTCTTTAGATAGTTTTATTAAGGTGTCGAAACTGCCACTTTGTAGTTGAAAACTTCTACTAGAATCACTTCGGTAGCTTCTGCATAAATTGAGTACACTGTCTTTAAAACAATGTCCATCTTCTAATAATAAGATGTCATCAACCTCTAATTCATCAATACGTATTTTTTTATGATCAAAAAGGCGATGTCCTTGTGGAATTAAGCCTACAAAAGGTTCGTAGTATAATGGACGTTCTTTAATGGCTTCATTTTCTAATGGAGTAGCAGCAATTGCAGCATCAATATGTCCGTCTGTTAATTTTCGAATAATTTCTTCAGTAGTTAGTTCTTCAATAATTAACTTCACTTTTGGATATTTCTTTGTGAAGTTTAATAAAAACATCGGCAATAAAGTAGGCATAATTGTAGGGATTATTCCTAGCTTAAATTCACCACCTATATAGCCTTTTTGTTGGTGTACAATATCTGTAATTCGATTACTTTCATCAATAATAATTTTGGCCTGTTCAACTATTTTCTTTCCTATCTCTGTTAATTCAATGGGCTTAGTAGATCGATTAAATATCTTGGCACTTAATTCGTCTTCTAATTTCTGTATTTGCATGCTTAAAGTAGGTTGTGTAACAAAACTATGTTCTGCTGCCACAGTAAAGTTTTGGTATTCTGCTACCGAAAGCACATATTTTAATTGTGTGATTGTCATTGTATCAATATTTTTGATAAAGATATTAAAACTATCAATTATGTTTATAGTTTTTTAAAGAAATGTTGAAGTAAATTTGTTGTAGATAAGAAAAAATATAGAAAAATGAATACAACAATATTAGGATTGGACAAAAACAAAACAGAAGAACTTGCTAGTGAATTAAACATTTTATTAGCAAATTTTCAAGTACATTACCAGAATTTAAGAGGTTTACATTGGAATATTAAAGGGAATAATTTCTTTGAATTGCATGTGAAGTTTGAAGAATTATATACAGATGCTCAAGAGAAAGTAGATTTAATTGCCGAACGTGTATTGACACTCCAAGGACAGCCGATTCATACATTTGAAGATTATATAAAAACAGCGTCGGTAACTGTGGCTAAAAATGTTACAAATGATGTAGAAGCTGTAAAGGTGATCGTTTCTTCTTTGTCTGCGTTAATAACAATTGAAAGAGCATTGTTGAATTTATCTGATGAAGCAAATGATGAAGGAACCAACTCAATGATGAGTGATTTTATTTCACAGCAAGAAAAAACAATATGGATGATGAATGCTTGGTTGGGGTAATAAATAATAGAAATACAAAAGGAGCAACTTAGTTGCTCCTTTTGTATTTAACTCCAAAACTCTCTCTTCTTATTCAATTCTTCTTCCTGTTTTGCGTATTCTGCAGGTGTTAGTACTTTTAAGAAAGATTTATGCTGCTCAATTGAAAACTCAATCTTTTTAACGATATCAGCTATATCTTCATTTTCATAGTCAATATCTAATGGCTCTTTAATTACCATAGATTGCAATACATTTCGTTTTTTTATAATCAATCCTTTTTTATCAAATGAACGTCTAAATCCATCAATAACAATAGGAATTACAATAGGTTTGTGCTTTTTTATAATATGTGCTGTACCTCTTCTGATAGGTTTAAATGGAGTTGTTGTTCCTTGAGGAAATGTAATAACCCAGCCATCATTTAAGGCTTTACCAATATTAGAAACGTCAGACATTTTTACTTGTCTGTTTACATTTTTACCTTCGTTACGCCAAGTTCTATCAATAGAAACAGAACCTGCATACGCAAATATCTTTGGCAATAATCCATCTCTCATGGTTTCTCCAGCCGCAACAAAGTAAATGTTCAGTTTTGGATTCCAGATGTATCCTATATTCTTAATATTGTCAACTCTTCCTTTTAACGAGGCGTTGAATACATGAAACATGGCGGCAACATCAGCAAAATAAGTCTGATGATTCGAGATAAATAAGACATTTCTATCAGGCAGATTTCTGATAATTTCTGAACCTTCAATTTGTAGATCATTAAAACGTCTATATCGACCATGTGAAATCACTCCGAAAATTCGGATCATCCATTTTTTTACATACAAAATATGTCCAAAAGGATTTCTCTTGAATAAAGGCATTAATAATTGGTTTAGTAGTTCGTAGTTAGTTGCTTGCTAAAATACAAAAGAATCCTGTAAAAGACTATTTTAATAATTCTTTAATTTCATTCAAAATCATAGCAGTTGCGCCCCATACAATGTAATTGTTTAGTTTAAAGCAAGGTACATCAACTTTATTTGCGTAAGAAGTAGTAATGTTTATTGAAGAAATATTAGTATCATCTAATAAATCCGCTAATTTTACATCAAAAGTGTGATCTACTTCGTGATTAATCCTTAAAAGAGGTTTTTGTTCTGAATATGCTAAAAAAGGAGTCGCTAGAAAATTACTTGGCGGAATGTACACATCTGTAATTTCTCTAACAATTGTTATAAGTTCTTGCTTGATACCCACTTCTTCAAAAGTTTCTCTTAGGGCAGTTTGTGCTAAGTTCTTGTCAGAAGCTTCGATTTTTCCACCTGGAAAACTAATTTGAGCAGAGTGGGTTCCGTTATATCTTGCTCTCTGAGTTAATAAAAAACAAGTTTCATTATTTTCATTAGGATAAAACAAGGCTAAAACAGCAGCCTTTTTTGGGTTGCTAGCTGTAATTTTTTCAGCACTATACTTTAAACGCATTTTTGGAGCCAATCTAAATTGTGAATCCAAACCACCTAGTTTATTCTCTTTTAAAGAGTGTAAATTATTAATGAAGTAATTAGAATCCATAATTAATTGTTTTCTTCTTTGAAAAAACGCTTGAAACCAATTCGTTTTAACATCTTCTTTTCAAAATTCCAGAAAAAGTCAAATTGCCCAAACAACCAGCCATACATAACTATTAAAATTTGATAAAAAGGGAAAATTAATAAGATTCTTAAAGGTCTATAGATCCATGAATTTGTTGTTTCTTGAGCTAGTCCTACTAAGTTTAGAATTGGCTTCGCTATAAGTAAAGAGCTGTACCCTGTAATTGAAAACACCAATAGTATTATTGCTACTTGCCAATTAGAAGTTAATCCCCAACGTTTTTTTAATTTCTCCATTTTTATAAATAAGTTGCAAAAATACAACATGATTATAGCATAAGAAAATTTAAGTATCTAGAAATTTAAAATAACTTTAAGAAAAAGGTTTGTGGTTTTTGATTTTTATTTACCTTTCAAAATTATAATTATAACATAACACAATGAAAAAACTAGCACTACACTGGAAAATATTATTAGGAATGGTATTAGGGGTTGCCTTCGCTCTAATAATGACAAATTTTGATTTTGGAAAAGAATTTATTAAAGATTGGATAAAACCTTTTGGAACCATCTTTATCAATTCTCTAAAATTAATTGCAATTCCACTTATTTTGGCAGCTTTAATTAAAGGAGTTTCTGACCTTAAAGACATTTCTAAACTCTCAAAAATGGGTGGTAGAACTATCGGTATTTATATTGTAACAACTGTTATGGCGGTTTCTATAGGTTTGTTACTAGTAAATATTGTAAACCCTGGTAAGTCAATTTCCGAAGAAACAAGAAAAGAAATGGTAGAAAGCTACGGTGAAAGTACTACCAAATATAAAGACTCTGCAAAAGAACAGAAAGATGCAGGCCCCCTAAAAGCTCTAGTTGACTTGGTTCCTGAAAATATTTTTTCAGCTGCAACTAGCAATAGAAACATGTTACAAGTAATTTTCTTTGCGGTGTTTTTTGGAGTAGGTTTGATTTTAATTCCAGAGGAAAAAGGAACCACTGTAAAAAAATTCTTTGATGGATTTAATGAGGTCATACTAAAAATGGTAGACTTAATTATGTTGGCTGCTCCCTATGGTGTATTTGCCTTATTGGCTGCCTTAGTGGTAGAGTCGCCAAGTCTAGATTTATTTAAGGCTCTTGGTTGGTATGCCTTAACAGTTGTTGGAGGATTGATCTTGATGATTGTTATTTATAATGTTTTGGTAATGGTTTTTACAAAAAAATCACCAAAATTCTTCATGAATGCAATTGCACCAGCTCAATTATTGGCTTTTTCTACGAGTTCTAGTGCAGCAACACTTCCAGTAACTATGGAAAGAGTAACTGAGCATATTGGAGTAGAAGAAGAAGTTGCCAGTTTTGTATTACCAATAGGGGCAACTATTAATATGGATGGAACTAGTTTATACCAAGCGGTAGCAGCGGTATTTATTGCCCAAGCATTTGGAATGGATTTAGATTTTTCTACACAATTGGGAATTATTGCAACAGCTACTTTGGCATCTATTGGATCTGCTGCAGTTCCTGGAGCAGGAATGGTAATGTTAGTAGGTGTATTAGGATATGCTGGAATTCCAGAAGCAGGTTTGGCTTTAATCTTTGCGGTTGATAGACCATTAGATATGTGTAGAACCGTTGTAAACGTAACTGGTGATGCTGCTGTGTCAATGTTAGTGGCAAAATCTGTAGATAAATTAGGAGAGCCTCATGTAAAAAACTGGGACGATAATTATGAAGAAGGAAAGTAATATTTAAGATACTTGATTTACTTTAATTCATAAATGTTCAAACAAGTAAGAGAACAATTGTTTTATTGAATGATGGAAAAAAAAGTAAAAATAAAAAGCCCTTTGGTTTCTGTAAATTGGTTGTGTCAAAATATTGATGCGACCAATTTAATTGTTCTAAACGGTACCTTGCCAAAGGTTACCGCAAAAGAGGCGATTCAAAAAATAGAAAATAAATGCATTCCAAAAGCACGATTTTTTGACCTTAAAAAAGTGTTTTCCCTGCAAGGAGCACAATTTCCCAATACTGTTTTAGAGCCAATAGATTTTGAATCTAAAGCAAGAGCATTAGGAATTAATAAAGACTCGTGTATTGTTGTGTATGATGAACACGGAATCTATTCTGCCCCACGTGTTTGGTGGCTTTTTAAAACAATGGGTTTTGATAATGTAGCCGTTTTAGATGGTGGTTTTCCTACATGGAAAGAAGCGGGCTATTCTATTGAAGAAAAACAAGAGCATCCTTCTAAGAATGGCAATTTCACAGTGAATTATATTGTAGGATTGATGCTAAATTCAAATAGTGTTTTAAATTCACTAAATGATACAACCAAACAAATAGTGGATGCCAGATCTTCGGGGAGGTTCTATGCAACTGTGCCAGAGCCAAGAGCAGAAATAAGAAGTGGCCACATTCCAAATTCTAAAAGTTTACCACATTCGAGTTTATTAAACGACTCAGAATTAAAGTCAACAGCCGAATTACAAGAACTTTTTAAAGAAGTGAATTTAGAAAATAATACCCTTATTTTTTCTTGTGGATCAGGAATTACAGCCTGTGTCTTAGCATTGGGAGCAACGGTCGCAGGATTTGATAATTTAGCTGTTTATGATGGTTCTTGGACAGAATGGGGAAGCTTACAGCATTTGCCAATAGAAAAATAATATTGACGCTCTTTAAAGTGTTCTTTTAAGTTGAGCGCTATTCTATAGAGCTTCGGTTTTGTTTTGTGTCTTTTTATTTTTTTGTCTAATGGCAATCAACCCTAGAATGGGACCTAATGCAAGAATCATATAAATATTATTAACTTCTGTTATTGCTTGCATTTTACTTATTAATTGAATGCTAATTATTGTTATTGAAAAGCCAATGCAATTAACTATTGTGAGTGCTGTTCCTCTTATTTCATTAGGTGCATTTTGAGCAACTAATGTTGAAAGTAGAGGCGAATCAGCAATAACTACCATTCCCCAAAAAAGAAGAAAAGATAAAAATATCAGATCACTTTCGATTGAAAACATAAATGGTGAAATAAGGCAACAACCACATGAAAATAAGAGCGATAAAAAGGCTGTTCGTTTTGTCCCTAACTTTTGAGAGAGGTAACCTGCAATTATACAAGCCAAACCACCAACAGCAATAATGATGAACGACCATATTGAAATGTTAAAGTCAATTTGGGCGTATTTAGCCTTGTAATTTGTTAAGATAATCGGTACAAAAGTCCAAAATGCATATAATTCCCACATATGTCCAAAGTATCCAAAAGCAGATGAACGGAATTCAGGATTCCTGAACACCTGAGAAAATGCTAACAAATTTATTTTCTTGCCTGGTTTTCTAAATGGTCCATCTGGTACCAGTGTCAACATTAAGACACCTCCAAACAACGCAAATAAAGATGTTGTTATGAGTACTGATTTCCAAGAAATGGTTTCGGTTATGTTTTTAAGTAAATGAGGAAAGGCGGTTCCAATTACCAAAGCACCCACCAAAAAACCAAGGGATTTTCCAAGTCCTTTTTTAAAATAGTCCGCCGCAATTTTCATTCCGATTGGATATATCCCAGCAAGAAAAAAACCTGTTAGAAAGCGAAGGAAAACTAAGCTGGTTAGCGTATTACCTTCAAATATAATTCCTAAATTAAAGATAGCTCCGATACCCGAACAAACAAAAAATACTTTAGAAGGTGAAAAACGATCGGCAATTGTAAAAACGGCAAAGCTTAATGTTCCAAAGATAAACCCGGCCTGCACGGCAGAAGTTAAATGACCTAAGGCAGAATGCTGAAGGTTATAATTGATCACGAGATCTGTAATAACCCCATTGCTAGCAAACCAAAGAGAGGTGCAGCAGAACTGAGAAATTATGATTACAGGAAGTATTAATTTAGACCGCATCAAGTTTTAGTTATAATACACAGTGTATTTTGTAATATGGTTTTGTTTTAATCAGTTATCATTAAGAGGTGATGAAAGCCCTTGGAATAAAGAATATATTAAAAATACTTCATCAATTCACTAAAATCTGTAATAACGGAATCAGCATTTTCTAATGTTTGATCTGCAGCCATTGGGTTTTGATACCCAAAAACAAAAATACCAGCATCGTTTGCTGCTTTTACGCCATTGTCTGAGTCTTCAATTACAATACAGTTTTCTTTAGGAGTATTTCCTAGTACAGCTGCTTTTTCAAAAATTTCAGGATGTGGTTTAGATTCAATTAAATCAGCACCACTAATCTTTGCAGTAAAGTATTGGTTTAAATCAAAACGGTTAAATACACGATCTATATTTACCATAGCAGAAGAAGAAGCCAATATCAAGATAATTTCTTTGTTGTAGAAATACCTAATAATTTCTTCGACACCTTTTACTAAATGTAATGTTGGATCGTTTTCAAAGAAATTTACATAGCGTTTGCGTTTTTGTAATACCAATTCATTTGGATCTTCATCTAAATTAAAATGAGCAATCAATCTCTGAAAAGCATTAATGGTAGAAGAACCTGTTAAGGTCTTATAGAGCTCTTCAGAAACATCTAAGCCAAGCGAAATAAAGGTTTCGTAATAGGCTTTTTTATGTAGTAGCTCTGAATCGATAATAACACCATCCATATCAAATATTACACACTTAATTTCTTTTTGGGTTTTCATTTGTTTGTTAAGAATTTGATATTATTAAATATGAGTATAATACTAAAAAAAATAAATTAAAAATAAATGCAAAAATCACTTGAATTATTTTG
>JAESTN010000418.1 GCA_016763595.1 Flavobacteriaceae bacterium
ACAACACAACTAAAATGAATACAATTAACGAAACAAACTTTCAATTTCCGAATCAAAAATCGGTATATAAAGGTAAAGTAAGAGAAGTATATAATATCAATGATGAAGTATTGGTAATGATTGCTTCTGATAGATTGTCTGCTTTTGATGTGATTTTACCACGCCAAATTCCATTTAAAGGACAGATTTTAAATCAGATTGCTACAAAAATGATGCATGCTACTTCTGATATTGTTCCGAATTGGTTGGTTGCGAATCCTGATGAAAATGTAGCAATAGGTCATTTATGTTCTCCTTTTAAAGTAGAAATGGTGATTCGTGGGTATATGTCTGGTCATGCAGCACGTGAGTATAAAGCAGGTAAAAGAGTTTTATGTGGTGTAGAGATGGCAGAAGGAATGAAAGAGAATGATAAATTTCCTGCACCGATTATTACACCGTCTACCAAAGCAGCCAATGGAGATCATGATGAAGATATTACGCGTGAAGCTATTTTAGCCAACGAAGTTGTTTCTGAAGAAGATTACATTGTGTTAGAAAACTATACAAGAGCTTTGTTTCAAAGAGGAACTGAAATCGCTGCAAAACGTGGACTGATTTTAGTAGATACGAAGTATGAATTTGGAAAAACGAATGACGGCCAAATAGTATTGATAGATGAAATTCATACACCAGATTCTTCCCGTTATTTTTATGATGAAGGATATGCAGAGCGTCAAGAAAATGGAGAAAGTCAAAAGCAATTGTCTAAAGAATTTGTAAGACAATGGTTAATTGAAAATGGATTTCAAGGATTAGAAGGACAGAAAATTCCCGAAATGTCTGATGAGAAAGTCATCGAAATTTCGAATAGATATATAGAGTTATACGAACAAATTACCGGAGAAGCATTTGTGAAAGCAAACACAGGTGATGTATTAGCACGAATAGAAAAGAATGTAACGGAGTTTTTAACTTCTTAGATGAAAATTGCAAATGAAAAAGAAAATATTATTATTAATAGCATTAAGTTTTATAGTAAAGCTTAATGCTCAGACTATTGTTCCAGAAGGAGATGTTGATGGTAACTGGACTAAAACTAATTCACCTTATATCGTTGATGGGGATATAAATGTTATTAATACCCTGACTATTGAGCCTGGAGTCGAAATTCAATTTAAAGATGGTGTTAAAATGAATATTCAAGGTAAGCTTTTAGCTTTAGGTATCGTAAATGACTCTATTAAGTTTAGTAATTATAATGATAAATGGGAAGGTATTAAATTTATAGATAATAGCACGATTTCAGAAATGAAATATTTTAAATTATCAGGAGTGAGAAACACAGAATACCCTGAAGGAGCTTTGGTCGTTAAAAATAGTAATAAGATTAAAATTTCTCATGGAGAGATTTTCAATAATAGTGCGTCTAATAATGGAGCCGGGATAAACCTATTAGAATTAAAAGACTTTTCAATTTCTTATTTGTTATTACATAATAATAGTTTACATCATTATCCGGATGGAGGAGGTACTTCGATTAAATCGGGTACTGCAATTATGGTTAATAGCTCAAAAGTAAACTTAATAAACATTACAGCTGTAAAAAATAAATTCAGTAATAACTCTTCAGCATCAACTATACATTTTGATTATGGTTCAGAAGTAAGCTTTACTAATTGTATTATTCAAGAGAATGAATCTGGTGCAATTGGCCTGTTTAATAATAAAGACGCACTTTATATTACAAATTCTAATATAGAGAGCTTATCTTTTTATGAAAGCAGAATTATAGGTGAAAATAATTTTGATGAATCTCCAAGTTTTGTGGATTATGATAATAACGATTTTAGGTTAAAATGGGATGATTACCCAAATATGAATAATAAACCAAAAGAAATTGATGGAGGTGTTGAATCCATTCATGATATTGATGGCTCAATTTCTGATATTGGGGCAATCTCCTTTAATCAAACAGGTGTCTATTTTCCTCCAAGTGTTTGGTTTGATGCAGATAATAAAATAATTCAAACTGGAACAGAAGTTACGTTTATGAACAATTCTCAAAAAGGAAGTGAGAATATTGTTTCTTATCTCTGGAATTTTGGTGATGGAACTACTTCAAATGAAGAAAACCCTAAACACTTATATACTGATTTCGGGAAATTCAATGTATCTCTGAAAATAACGGATGCAACAGGAATTGAAAAAGTTAAGAGTAGTGCTAATTTTATTATCTCAGGAACTGTAATCAATGAGGGTAATGTATCTGGTGTTTGGGAAGAATCTTTAAACCCATATATTATTAATGGTAATATTTACGTTCCAAAAGATGAAATTTTGGAACTCAAACAAGGTGTTGAATTGTATTTTTCAGGATTCTATGATTTAAAAGTTTTTGGGGATTTAAAATCTATAGGAACTATGGAGAAAAGAGTGAAGTTTACGGCATTAGATACAATTAATTTTTGGTCAACAAAAGAGCATTTTAATTATTACACCTACAAACATGAGTATAATGGGTGGAATGGGGTTTCTTTTGAAGGTGATAATAGAAATTCCACTTTGAAATATACTGATTTTAGTTATCGTAAAAATTATGGGGGAAATGGGTACAATCCTAGTGAAGATTTCGGAGGAACTGTATTGATAAAAGATAATTTTGGGTTTAATAATGATGAAACAGAAATTAATAATTTTTTGATAGAAAATTGTCGATTTTTCAACAACAATGGACATGGAATACATGGTACTGGTTGGAGTACAGGGTTTAGAGGAGCTGGTATAAACGCTTTAAGATCCAATGTGACAATAAAAGATTGCACTTTTGAAAACAATAAAGCTGATTATGCAATGGCAGTTTATTTATGGGAAACGGTCAATTCTAAAATTATTAATAATAAAATTATTAATAATAATTCTTTATATAATGCAGGAAAAACTATTGATATAAGAGCAGGTTCTGATTATAATATTGTTAAAGGATATCAAATATTAATTAAAGATAATATAATTAGAAATAATAGTGATGGAGGTGTTTTTTCTGGGATTAAAGGGAATGTGTTAATCGAAAATAATATTATTGATAATAACTCAGGGGGAGGAATAGAAACGCATTTGAGTTATCCTGTAATAAACGCTAATATAATTACTAATAATAGTGCAGAAAGAGGAGCCGGTATAAACATAGGCCCAACTTTTGGTGTACCAATAATTACTAATAATTATATTAGTGGTAACCATGTTACTTATCATTATGGTCCGGGTGCAGGAATTCTATGCCATATAAACTCATATTTAATTAACAATACAATTATTGATAATACTTCTGTAGGAATTTGGGGTTATGGTGTATTTGCAGATAATGCTACTTTGACAGCAATTAATAACATAGTTTATGGAAACCAACATGGTGCATTTAAACAGAATAATGGAGGAGGATCATATCCTCCAATGACGCTTTCTAATAATTATGAACATGATCCTAATTTTGTAGATGGAAGTATTCCAAAATTAAATAAAAACTCTGAATGTATTGACACCGGGACATTAGATTTACCTGTAACTGTTTCTGATAAGGATTTGTTTGATAATGTTAGAATATTTGGGGATGGTAATAAAATTGACATAGGAGCTGTAGAATATAATAATACTGTTTTAGCTATAGAAGATTATATAAAAAGAAATAAAATTTATATTTATCCAACTTTAGCATCTGACAAAATTAATTTGGTTTCAGAGTTAAACACTAGCAAAATTGTTAATATTGAAATATATAACCTTCAATCTCAAAAAGTAAAAGAAATTGTAAATTATAATTTATCCAATAATTTACAAAATGAAATTAAGATTAATGAGCTAAGTACTGGATTGTATATTTTATCTATATTCAATAAAGATTTTAAAACGAAAATAAAGTTCATAAAAAAATAATTAGGAATAAAAACAACCAAATCATGATTATAGAACCAAGAACAAGAGGATTCATTTGTTTAACATCACATCCAGTAGGTTGTGAGCAAAATGTACTCAATCAAATAGAATATGTAAAATCTAAAGGAGCAATTAATGGCGCTAAAAAAGTGTTGGTAATTGGTTCTTCTACAGGATTTGGGTTGGCATCTAGAATATCTAGTGCTTTCGGATCTGATGCTGCTACCATTGGCGTGTTTTTTGACAAGCCACCTAAACCAGGAAAAACAGGTTCTGCAGGTTTTTATAACACAGCAGCTTTTGAAAAACATGCACATAAAGCAGGCTTGTATGCAAAAAGTATCAATGGTGATGCGTTTTCTAACGAGATTAAACGTAAAACCTTAGACATAATCAAAGAAGACTTAGGTCAAATTGATTTGGTTATTTATAGTTTGGCTTCACCAGTAAGAACACACCCAGACACAGGAGTGCGTTACAAGTCGGTTTTAAAACCAATTGGAGGTGTTTTTTCAAATAAAACGGTAGATTTCCATACAGGAAGTGTTACTGAGATTTCTATCAACCCTGCAGAGGGAGAAGATATTCCAAATACAGTTGCCGTAATGGGAGGTGAAGATTGGAAAATGTGGATGGATGCATTACAATCTGAAAATCTATTGTCTGAAGGCGCAACCACAGTTGCCTATTCTTATATTGGCCCCTCTTTAACAGAAGCGGTGTATAGAAAAGGAACTATTGGAGCAGCAAAAGACCACTTAGAAGCAACTGCTTTTACAATTACAGACGATTTAAAATCGATTGGAGGTAAGGCCTATGTTTCTGTAAATAAAGCATTGGTTACACAAGCAAGTTCTGCAATTCCGGTGATTCCATTATACATTTCTTTATTGTATAAAATAATGAAAGAAAAAGGAATTCATGAAGGATGTATTGAGCAAATTCAACGTTTGTATAGCGAACGTTTATTTGGTGGTGATTTAGCCCTAGATGGAAATGGAAGAATTCGTATTGACGATTTAGAAATGCGTGAAGATGTGCAAGCTGAAGTTGCTGAACTTTGGAAAACAGCATCGACAGAAAACTTGTCTGAGATTGGAGATTTAAAGGGATACAGTAATGATTTCTTTAATTTATTCGGATTTAAAGTTGAAGGAATAGATTACGATGCAGATGTAAATGAAATGGTAGAAATAGCCAGCGAACACTAAATGTTTGCAAAAAAACATAGCAAAGCTTTTATAGGGTTGTTTTTTTTGAGTAGTCTAATTTTTGGACAACACGTTAAACAAAAAAACATCCTTGTAAAAGTTTTGTCTTTTAATATATTACATGGTGCTACAACCAACGGTAGTTTTGATTTAGACATCATAGCAAATGTCATCAAAAAAGCAGATGCAGATCTTGTTTCGTTACAAGAAGTAGATTTTAAAACGAATAGAGCTAAAAAATACGATTTGCCAACCGAATTAGGGGTTCGCACAAAAATGGCTTCTGTTTTTGGAAGAGCAATGTATTATGATGGTGGTGAATATGGAGAAGGTGTTTTATCCAAGTATTCTTTCTTATCAACTAGAAATATAGCGTTGCCGTATACAAAAGGAAATGAGCCACGTACAGCTTTAGAAGTAACAACCGTTTTAAAATCTGGAGACACCATTTCTTTTATAGGTACTCATTTAGATCATTTAGAAATTGATACGGATAGAGTTTCTCAAGCAACAGCGCTTAATAAGGTGTTTTTAAAAAACAAATACCCAACTATTTTATCGGGTGATTTAAATGATGTTCCAAATAGTAGAAGCATTACTATTCTAGAAAATTTTTGGAAAGCGTCGTATAAAAAAGAAAACCCTAAAAAAACATTTCCTTCAGAAAACCCGACGAAAAAAATAGATTATGTGCTGTTTTATCCAAGGAGAAAATGGAAGGTGGTTCGTAGAGAAACAATTTGTGATACCATTGCTTCTGATCATTGTGGGTATTTAGTGACCTTAGAATTATTAGATTAATTGTTGTTTTATGAAAGCAGTCACAGTAAAAAAAATAAAAGACGAATTATCTCATAAGAACTCATTTGAGTTGATTGAGTTGTGTTTGCGTTTGTCAAAATTTAAAAAAGAGAATAAAGAACTATTAACCTATTTGCTTTTTGAGTCTGAGAATGAAGAAGGGTATATTGAGAGTGTAAAAGAACAGGTAGATAGCTTGTTTGAACAAATAAACACCAAGAGTTATTTTTATATAAGAAAGAGTGCTCGAAAAATATTGACACTAACAAAAAAGTTTATCAGATATTCTCAAAACAAAGAGACAGAAGTAGAATTGTTATTGTATTTCTGTACAAAGTTAAAAGAGTTTAAGCCATCAATAAAAAAGAGCCCGAGATTAATAAATACCTTTGATAGACAGGTTTTATTAATCAAAAAAGGAATCGCAACACTACATGAAGATTTACAATATGATTATCAGATTGAATTGGATAATTTAGTAGCGGAATAATAAAATGAAAGATAAAAAAGTTGGAATCGAATCAAAGTTACAGCAATAGCAAGTAGTAATTTGTTGTTGAAATCATTGAGATTTGTATATTGTAGCTTTTAACCAATAAATTAATTTAAAAATGAAAGCACGTATTTCTCAATTATCAGTATTATTTTTTGTGATGAGTTTGTTCTTTGTAACAACATCTCAAGCTCAGGAAAGCACAAAAAGCAACGTAGAAAAAGAATATAAAGTCTCTGAAAAAGTACTAAAAACATATGTAGGTAGTTATTCTTTTGATAATGGAATGGGAGCAGAAATTACTTTAAAAGAAGGGAAATTATATGGAGCACAAGCCGGTGGGGCAGATGCACCAATGCCTTTATTTGCAGTTTCTAATAAGAAATTTTTATTAAAAGCTATGGGAGCAGAAATTGAATTTAGTAAAAATGATAAAGGAGAAACTACTGGACTTACATTTTTTCAACAAGGCCAAGAAATGTTTGGAAGTAAAGACTAAAAAAGATACATAAAAGTTAAAAAGGACAACCGGAAACGGTTGTCCTTTTTTTATTTTCTAAAAGAACCGTTTTTCAAAGAAAATAAAAGGTCGGTTTGTGAAAAAAAATCGATAAAAAAACAATGATTACAGCAATTGCTGTACTAAGCTTAAAGGGGTGTGAACAAGAGTCATGTACAGAAGGTTCAACAGAGATAAGAGATGCTCAAGGAAATTTTTTAAACTGTTTTACACCTCCAAAATGGAACAAGGCGCAATTTTAACGAAACAATTAGAAATCAAATTAATGAGTTTAGATTGAATAAGGTTAAAGTAGTAGAGATTAAAATTACAAATGCAATCGGGATATCGATAGCCTTTTTTTATGAGGTGAAAACTGTTTTTTGAATTTGTACTTGAAGAAAGGTTAAGGTTTTTTTGTAACTAAATTTCCAACCTGTCGTCTAAATTTTATAAATCAAAACATACTGATATGAAAACAAAAAAAACAATTCAATCGGCTCTATTTTTGGCATGCTGTTTTTTACTTGTAAATGTTGGTTTTGCACAGAGCAATACCGCAACAACTAAGAAAAATGACGTGACCGTTGTAAAAAATGGAGCAAAAGAAATTAAAGTACCCTTAAATATTTTAAAAAGCTACGTGGGAACCTATGGTGTAAGACCTGGAAGAGATGTAGTAATTACTTTAGAGAATAATCAATTATTTGGAGAGCCAACTGGACAAACAAAAGCGGGGTTTACGCCAATATCAAACACACGATTTTACTTAGAAAGAATTGATGCAGAAATAGAATTTAACCTCGACAAATCTGGTGCTGTAACAGGACTTACATTATTTAAAGGTGGAAGAGAAATGACCGCAACGAGGTTGTAGTTAGGAGAAATAATTCCACAATATTTTAATACTTACAAAGGCAATCAATATAGCGGTTGCCTTTTTTAGTTGAATCGCTGTAAAGAATTTAGCACTCAGTCTGCTTCCAATTTGTCCACCAATAAATACTGTCGCTAAAAGCACAGAAGTGATTTCCCAATTGATGGAGAACTCAGGATTAAAATATTGACCAACCAAACCAGAAATTGAATTTACCAGAATAAACAAACTCGCAGTGGCTGCAATTTTTTTAGGAACATCCCATTTTGTTAAATGCAATAATGGGGCGAGAAAAATACCTCCACCAATACCAACCATTCCA
>JAESTN010000419.1 GCA_016763595.1 Flavobacteriaceae bacterium
CATTACGAAGGAGGCTTCGAACCTGCTTCAGCAATCCGTTCTGGAGATTGGAAACTCATCGAATTCTATGAAGAAAGCCGTGTTGAATTGTATAATTTGAAAGAGGACATCGGTGAATACAACGACCTTGCGAACACACATCCAGAAATAACGAAGAAGCTGCGCATAAAGTTGCATGCTTGGAGAAAGAAAGTAAATGCTTCTGAACCGACTCCGAACCCGAACTTCAATCCTTACGAAACACAGAACTATCGAATTGGTTACAAGAATCTGTTCAAAGATATTAATGAATTCAAAGTAAAAAACAACTAATTATATGTTCAAGAAAACAACAACTTTAATTGTAATAACCCTAGTTACTCTATTAAATACAAGCTGTGTAAAGGCACAAAAAACTCCCAATGTCATCATCATTCTAACGGATGATCAGGGATATGGAGATTTCTCTATTCATGGAAATCCTGTAATTAAAACACCAAACATTGATAAACTAGGGAATGGCGCAACTCGATTCACCGACTTTCATGTCGCACCAATGTGTACACCTTCTAGAAGTCAATTAATGACAGGGCAAGATGCCATGAGAAATGGTGCCATCAATGTAAGTAGTGGTCGTAGTTTGATAGATCCTTCACTCAGTACCATGGCGGATGTTTTCAAAAAAGAAGGGTATGCAACAGGTATTTTTGGGAAGTGGCACTTGGGTGATAATTACCCATTTCGTCCTGAAGATCGTGGATTTGATGAAGCCATTTGGTTTCCGTCTTCACACATAAATAGTGTGGCTGATTATTGGGATAATGATTACTTTGATGATTTCTATAATCACAATGGAAAAAGAGAACGTTTCAATGGTTATTGTACAGATGTATTTACCGATGAAGCTATTTCTTGGATGAAAAAGAAGAAGGAAGCTTCTGAACCATTTTTCACCTTTCTACCTTTTAATGCTTCACACTGGCCACCTTATGTTCCAAATAAATACAGAGATCCTGCAAGGAAGGCTTTGGAAGCAAACCCTGCCATTCTCGAAAGATTTAAAACGGAAAAGATGCACTCCTATTACGGTACAGATCTTAAGGAAGCGATGGTTACGTTTTTAGCAATGGGACTTAACATTGATGAAAATGTAGGTAAGGTGATGGGTTTTTTAGAAGCAAATGGCTTAGACGATAACACGATTGTTATTTTTATGACAGACAACGGAAGTTCATTTGGAAGACATTATTACAATGCAGGAATGAAAGGAGGAAAGCAACAATTGTTTGAAGGAGGTCATCGTGTGCCTTTATTCATCAAAGGACCTGAAGCGATCGTTGGAAAGCCTGCCGTTTTTGATGATCTAACTCATATTCAAGACCTTTTGCCAACCTTAGCTTCGGTTATTGGTGTGAAAGAATTGCCACATGCAATGGATGGTGTTGATCTGTTACCTTTAATGAAAAAAGAAATCAATAAACTGGATGACCGTATGTTGGTGATCAACTTTACCAAGACTCCACAAAAAGTCTTATTCCCTGAACAAGACAATCCAGATAACGCCGCGGCTCCAAAGAAAGATAGAGGAGCTGTTCTATGGAAGAAATGGCGATTCTTACATAATAAAACCTTGTATGATGTTTCTAAGGATCCTCATCAAGATACAGATATTGCAGCAGAAAATCCTAAGATTGTCGATGCGATGAGAAATCACCTCAACACTTGGTGGGATGACGTAAAGGACGATGCTGCGAAGATTCACCGTATTGTGATTGGTTCTCATAAGGAAAATCCAATGATGCTAACTGCTTGTGATTGGTACAACATTTTTGTTGACCAGCAAAAGCAAGTCAGAAAAGGTGATAAAAAGAGTGGTAAATGGCATGTGGTTGTCGATCAGGCTGGTACTTACGAGTTTGAGTTAAGAAGATGGCCAGTAGAATCTGGCTATGGCTTGAATGATGCTGTTCCGGCAACGAAGGTTACCGATGGCATCTTGATTCCTGGGGTTTCTTTCCCGATCGCTTCAGCAAAAATTATGGTTGGTGATCAAGAGCAAAGCATCAAGATCGATCCTACTGACAAATCAGCTCGATTTACTTTCGAAGTGAAGGCAGGAGAGACTTCCATCTATACGTTGTTTGAAGATGCTCAAGGAAAGAGAATTGTAGGGGCATACTATCTGTATGTGAACCGTACAAGTTCAAAATAAGAATCAATTAAAGTAAGTAAAGGCTGTCAAGTTATGAATGATCATTTTTTAAAACAGAAGAAACTTCCTCAAACCATAAGCAAGTGTATTGTTGTGATAATGGCTCTATTGTGTACGCCTTTACTTGGAATATCACAAGAAACAACAACCCTGAAAGCCGGCAATAATGCGTCGGTTTTCAAAAAGCTTCATAAAGGTGTTAACATGGATACAGCTACTCCTTTCAGAGGCGTATGGCCGAAGGTTCAGCATGAGGTGGGACTGTTTCAAGCGGCTGCCGATGCTGGTTTTGAATCAGTCCGAATCTTTTCAAAAGGAAAATATAACGAACAACAGATTGTAGATGCCTTTGCCAATGATTTGGCGATTGTGATCTGTCTATGGGGCTCGAGTCAATGGTCTAAAGATCAGGAGCTTGCTGAGAAACAGCTTGCTGATAGATGGAGGGAAATGGCAGAAAAGTACAAAGGATATTCGAATGATCTTGTATTCGAAATACTCAATGAGCCGAAAGGCATAGGCTTTGAGCCGAATCATGAAAATAATGCAAATGTAATGGCGGTGTATAATGCTGCCATACAAGCCATTCGAGATGTAGATCCAGACCGTCCGATTCTGGTCGGGATGCCTGGTTATAATGACTCTGAGTTTTTAGATCCTTATGTAACAGATCAATACCTTACCTATACTTTTGATGACGGTAAAGGGTTCTATGATGACCCAAATATAGGTGTGTCTATTCATTTTTACAATCCGAAGTACAAGGACGGAATTAATTTTGCAATGGGAACTAATCCTCTTGGGGATGATGCCGCGAAATGGAAAACTCCAATTGCTGAGCAAATAATGTTTGCGGTAGATTGGAGAAACAAAATCAATATTGACATTCCGATTATCACCACCGAATGGGGGTGCTGGTTGTTTCCAGAGCGTAGCAACGAAGACTTAAACAAATGGTTCGATTATCACATAGGACTTTTTAAACAACATAATATTGGGAATATGTGGTATACAGGAATCCAGAATAATCAACGAACCTTTGGTTTGTTTGATTCTGAATTCGGTTGGAATCAGTTGGCGCTCGATAAACTTACTGGGGTTACCCCAACGACACTTCCAAAGACAAATCAAGTGGTGAATGGGGAGTTTTTCAAGCCTGATTTTGCTTGGAAATTGACTTCTGATAAAATCTCAAAAGAATATATCTATAGTAAGGATGTCTTCAGTGGTTCTAGTATGCTTAAATTGACGGTGCCTGAGAACACAGATGGACAATTATATTTACAAACCTATAAAAGTAAAAAAGGATACAAAGGTGTTTCTGGGAGAAGCTTGCTTCACCTTGTGAAAGGGGAAACCTATAGAATTAGTTTTATTGGAGCTAGTGAAAATGGGAATGGTCGATTAAAAATTAGGCTAAAAGACGTAGAAGGTTTAGAAACTATTTATGATAGTTCTGAAAAAGAGGGTTCATGGATAATATTAGATCAAACTCCAAAAACATATACTGTATTGTACACGCACAATGCAGAAACTGTAATGGATGTTCGATTAGAATTTGATTTTGGAGCGAAACAACAGGTATTATATTTAGACAAAGTAGAATTCATTAGAAACTAATTATAAAAAACAATTATGTACAAACAAAGTTTATCAATAATTTTAAATCAATGTAAAGTAATAATTGTGATTTTACTTTGTGCACCACTTTTGATTGGGTGTGAAGAATCATCAAAA
>JAESTN010000420.1 GCA_016763595.1 Flavobacteriaceae bacterium
AGTGAAGTTGAAGGAACTCTTGTTGAGATTCTCTTTGAAAAAGATGAGGTTGTGGCAGTTGGAGCAGTAATTGCTGTGATAGAAACTGAAGGAGGCGCGGTAGTTGAAACGAAAACTATTGAAAAAACGGCCACTCCTGGTGAAGTAGCAGCCATAGAAAAAGAAGTAACACAAACGATAGAGGCTGTGAATACTCCAATTTCAAAAACGTCTGAAAGCGGTAAGTTTTATTCGCCTTTAGTTAGAAATATTGCGCAAACCGAAGGTATTTCAATGTCAGAATTAGAAGCAATTGCAGGTTCTGGTAAAGATGATAGAGTTACAAAAAGTGATATTTTATCATATATTGAAAATAGAGGAAATGCACCTCAGGTTGTTGAACAACCAAAAGTAGCAGCAAAAGTTCAAGTTAAAAAGGAAGCTCCAAAGGCAGTACCCGTTTCTGTAAATGGAGAAGACGAGGTAATAGAAATGAGTAGAATGGGTAAATTGATCGCCAAGCACATGGTCGATTCAATTCAAACTTCTGCACATGTACAATCGTTCATCGAAATTGATGTTACCAATATTGTAAAGTGGAGAACCAAAGTAAAAGATGCGTTCTTAAAAAGAGAAGGAGAGAAACTAACGTTTACCCCAATCTTAATGCATGCAGTTGCATCTACAATTAAGAAATATCCAATGATCAATATCGCCATTAGTGGTGATACTATTATAAAGAAAAAGAATATTAATTTAGGGATGGCAGCAGCCTTGCCCGATGGGAATTTAATTGTACCGGTAATTAAAAATGCAGATCAATTAAATTTAGTTGGTATGACCAAGGCGGTAAATGACTTAGCGACAAGAGCAAGAAGTAATAAATTAAAACCAGACGATATTCAAGGAGGTACCTATACAGTTACGAATGTTGGAGGTTTTGGTTCTGTAATGGGAACACCAATTATCAATCAGCCACAAGTAGCAATTTTAGCATTAGGAGCCATTCGTAAAGTACCTGCTGTAATTGAAACTCCAGATGGAGATTTTATTGGAATCAGACAGAAAATGTTTGTTTCTCACTCGTATGATCACAGAGTTGTAAATGGAGCTTTAGGAGGGATGTTTATTAAAACCTTAAAAGATACTTTAGAAGCTTGGGATGTAAATCAAGATTTCTAACATATAAATTATAGATAGATTAACAAGGCGCTCGGAATTTCCGAGCGTTTTTTTTGTTATTTTTGAAAATGAATAATCAACGATAAAATGACTTTTGACAATCCGATTTTATTTTTCTTGTGCTCGTTAGGAGTCTTTAACGGGTTCTTAGTGAGTCTTTATTTTTTATTTTTTGAAAAAAGGAAACGCACGCAAAATACGTTGTTTGGTTTTTTGGTATTCATGTTGTCAGTTAGAATTGGTAAATCGGTGTATTCATTATTTAGTGAAACTAAGGATTTATTAATTATGCAAATTGGACTCTCAGCCTGTTTCTTAATTGGAGTGTCCTTATTCTATTACTTAAAATCTTCAGTAGAGAATAAAAAAATAATTCCTACTGCATGGAAATTTCATGTTTTTTTACTCTTTCTGATAGTCGTTCTTATTGGGCTTCTTAAACCATACAAAACCAATATTGATTTTTGGAGAAGTTTTGTAATTGTTATTTATTCGGTTTGGGGAGTGTATATCGTGTTTTCGGGGTTTGTTTTACGACACATTTATAAAAAAATACTTAATAGGAATTCAGAATGTACAACATCAGAGTTATGGTTGGTTGCTGTTTTTATTGGTAATTTATTGATTTACTTAGCCTATTTAATTGGCTATTTTTGGTTCTATTTGGTAGGGACGCTAACTTTTTCAGTTGTTTTTTACGGATTGTTTTTCTTCTTTATGTTTAAGAGAAATAGAGAAACAATTTTTAAAGATATTCCTAAAAAATATGAAGCAAAAAAGATTGATAAAAATGAAGCTGACCTATTAATAGCACATTTGAACGAAGCAATGAATAAAATGCTGTTTCATAAAAACACCAACATTAAATTAAATGACATTGCAAAATATTTAACGATATCGTCTCATAAATTATCGCAATTGTTGAATGATAATTTAGGGAAAAGTTTTGCGGTATTCATCAATGAATGCAGAATTGAAGATGCCAAGAAATTATTGAAAGAAAAGAACCAGTTTACCTTAGAAGCAATTGGTTTTGATGCAGGGTTTAGTTCTAAATCTACCTTTTATGCAACTTTTAAGAAAGTAACTGGTCAAACGCCATCAGAATATAAGCAGCAATATAGCTAGTCTTTACTCCAGAATTATAATTTCGGATACTTGAATTATAATGTACCACTATTTGTTAGGGTTCCTAGAATAGATTTGTTGAAAATCTAAAATAAGAATCATGAAAAAATTACTAGTATTAGTTACGATCCTATTCGCGTTTCAACGTACGCAAGCACAATCAGAAACTTCGTTAATTGAGAAAACTCTAAAAGAATATATGGATGGGAGTTCATATAACAAACTTGAACTAATACAAAGTGCTTTTACAAGTGATGCTACATTGTATCTTTCTGGGCGTGACGGTTTTAAGAAATACACAGCTAAAGAGTATGCTGACTTTTTTAAAAATAGAAAAGCGGGTCAATTTAATGGACGATATACTCAAATTTTAGCAGTTGAAGTTGTTAGAGATATTGCTACAGCAAAAGTAAAAATATCTATTCCAAAGCGTAAGTGGGTTTACATAGACTTGTTTTTATTGAAGAAAACAAAACGTGGGTGGAAGATCATTAGTAAAACAGCAACAAGAATAGATGATTCAAAAAGGTAGTTAAATGAAATACTTTATCTTATTCTTGTTAGTATCTGTTAGCTCAATTGTATATTCTCAAACTTCAGCAATTAAGTTTATGGATACAGAAATTACCATTGATGGCAAATTTGACGAACCGGTTTGGAGCCAATTACAACAGCATACGGGGTTTTATAATTATTTGCCAACAGATGTTGGACTGGCTACAAACCAAACTGTTGTGAAATTATTTCACAATGGAACGTATTTATATGTGAGTGCCACGTACAATGATACTACTTCTAAAACCCAAGTAAGTACCTTAAAAAGAGATGTGTCAATTGCGTTTAGCGATGCTTTTATTATGATTTTGGATACTCAGAACCAACAGCAAAACGGGTATTTCTTTGCTGTGAACTCTTTAGGAAACCAAACCGATGGATTGGTTGGTAGAAATAACGAAAGCTATAATTTGAGTTTTAGTTGGAATGCAGTTTGGCAATCTAAAGTAGTTTTAAATGGAAATAAAAAACAGTATGAATTGGCAATACCGTTAAAAGCATTGAATTATAATGCGAGCTATGCTACATTTGGAATTCAGTTTTATGTAAGAGATATTAAAAATAATTCTTGGACTATTTTAAAAAATGTAAAACGAAATTACGCGAATTTAGACCTGCGTTTTACAGAGAAATTTAAGGTTGAGAATTTGCCAAATATTTCTACATCACGTTTTACAGCAACACCTTCAATAACTGCTAGCTACCAGAAGGAAATAGAAAACAACGATGATGAAACCTTGGTGAAGCCTAGTCTAGATTTGCAATACAATCTTTCATCTTCTTTAAAGTTAGATGCAACCATCAACCCAGATTTCTCCCAAATAGAAGTAGATCAACAAGTAACAAACCTAACTCGTTTTGCTGTGAATTTTCCTGAAAGGCGTAATTTTTTTCTTGAGAATGCAGACCTATTTTCGAATTTAGGAATGCGTGGCGTAAATCCATTTTATTCAAGAAGAATAGGTGCAAATAGTCCTATTAAATTTGGGGTAAAGCTTTCTGGGAATCTATCATCAAAAACTAGAATTGGGCTGTTAAATGTTCAGACTGATAATAATGGCAATGTGAAATCACAAAACTATGGGGTTGTGGTTGCAGAACATCAACTGTCTCAAAATTTCACTACCACTGGGTTTTTAATTAATAGACAAGAAACAAAAGGGTATTCTTTTAAGGAGGACTACAACAGCGTTGTTGGGGTAAATTTAAATTTTAAATCAAACAATAATAAGTGGATTGGTTTGGCAAATGTTGGTCAAAGTTTTACTGATGAAATTTCGAGTGATAATCGCTTTTATAATATAGGGGTTTGGTACAATAAGAGAGGATTTGAGTGGAATACTTCTGTAAAAAGGGTTGGTAAAAGTTACATTACTGATGTTGGTTTTATACCAAGATTGTATAATTTTGATGCTCTCAATAACACCGTTGTTAGAGAGGGGTTTACACAAACAACTGCAGGGGTGGAGTATCAGAGGTTTTATGAAAACTCAAAAACTATAAATTCTATTCGATATGTGAATTATAGAAACAATACTTATTTTGATGCCACAGGGAGCGTAACGCAATCTTCTCATTTTTTAAATTCAGCTATTTTTTTTAAGGATTTATCAGCAATTTATTATGTGTATACCTATGATTTTGTTGATTTAAAATATGGATTTGACCCCTTAGGAAATGGAAATTCTCTTTTACCGGGGGCATATCAATTCGGAATATTAAAACTAGGGTATAACTCGGCAAATAATCAAAGATTTAGGTATCGGGTTCATGTGCAAAAGGGAAATTATTATAATGGAACTAGAGCAGCTGCAGGGGCCTATGTGAATTATCAATTATTACCTTTTGCTAATTTTGAAGTATCGTACGATGTAAACACTATTGATTTAAATGAATTGGGAAAAGAAATCTTTAATTTGACACGTTTTACAGGAGAAGTGTTTTTTAATAACCGCTTAAATTGGACAACCTATGTGCAGTATAATACACAATTAGATAATTTTAATGTAAATAGTCGATTGCAATGGGAGTATAAACCGTTATCATATGTATATGTAGTAGTGTCGGATAATTATATACAAAATTTTAATAGGAAGAGTTTGGGAGTAGCCTTTAAAATAAATTGTCGTTTTGATTTTTAAAGAAATAAAATGATAGTATCTTTGGGACTTAAATCAATTTAAAAACAAACATGAAAAAAATACTTATTTTATTTGTTATGGCTTTTGCCATAAATGTAGCAGCTCAAGAATCTGTCTTATTAAGGTTAAACTATAAAAAAGGAGATATCTATATAATGAGTGTGAAAATATCTCAAGACATGGGAACAATGATGTCTATGGATGTAAGCATGAAAATGAAACAAGAGATTACAAGTGTAACTGGAGACACTTACGTGAGTACAATGAGAATTTCACATATTTCTATGGACATGAGCCAAGGAGGCATGAACATGAGTTATGATTCTTCTAAAAGTGATGATGAATTGGATGCCTCTGGTATGATGTTGAAAGCTCAAATGGGACCCGCGTTACAATCTGTAATTACAATTAAAGGAAATACTTTAGGTAAAGTTTCTGAAATGTCTATGGAGCCAAAAGTTCCTGGAGCTCAAAATTTGGCAGATCAATTTACGAATATCGAATTCCCTAAAAATGCTTTAAATGTTGGTGATACTTGGGAGATGTCAAAATCAACCCAAGGAATGAATATGCACTATGTATATAAAGTAAAGTCAATTACTAAAGAAATTATCTTATTAGATGTTTCTGGTAGAGTTTCGGGTGTCGCAGAAGGTACGATTACTGGAGATACGAAAGTAGATAGAAATTCTGGTGTTCCATTAATCTCTAATCTAAATATGAAGATGATGGTTCAGGGACAAGAAATGCTATCTAAAATGACAACGACTATAACTAAGCAGTAGTTATTGGTTTATAATTTAAAAAGCCTCGAGAATTTCTCGAGGCTTTTTTATTTTTTATGAAAATACCACCAATTCATTTCTCTGGTTAATTTAAAGCCTAAAGATTCGTAAAGTCCAATTGCTGCATTTCCTTTTGTGGTATGTAAAATAGGGTGTTTGTTTTCTTTTAAAATTTCTTTCGTAACATGTGCCGTTAATTGTTTTGCATAGCCTCTACGTGTATAATCTGGATGTGTAACAATGGCACTAATTTCTATCCAATCATTCGTTTGCATTCTTTGGCCTGCAACAGCAACTAATTTATTGTCTTTAAAAATTCCAAAATACTTTCCCATTTCAAAAGTTCTTCTTTGGTAATAACCAGGCATTACCAACCAGATTAGGTGGTGTATTTCCTCTATATGTTCTGTTGTTAATGGAGTTATTTTTTCTGAAATACGAGGGGCAATGAAGTCTTTTAAAACCATTTGACAACCTTCAATTTTTTGATGTAGAATTACAAAGTTTTCATCAAAAGTGGGTGTCTCATTTTCGCTAACCAAAAAGAAACTATCCGTTAGTTTTGCATATGCATTTAGTGCTTTGGCTGTTTTAGTGCATCTGTAAATGCTCCAAATGGGCAAATGTCAGGGGCGTAAAATTTTACATCTTCATAGGTAAGTGAAAAAGAACTGTGCGTTTCACAAAGCGAGTCCCAAACAGGGTTTTTAAGTTTTTTTTCCATCTTAGGCAAAAATAAAAAAAGCTTGAGAATTATCTCAAGCTTTTTGTGTTATATATTTTATAAAAAATACTAAGCTAACATTGTAACTGGATTTTCTAAAAATGTTTTTAATGTTTGTAAGAATTGAGCACCTACAGCGCCATCTACAGTTCTGTGGTCACAGGCTAAGGTAAGTTTCATGGTGTTTCCAACAACAATTTGACTGTTCTTAACTACAGGTTTTTCAACAATTGTACCAACTGATAAAATAGCTGAGTTTGGTTGATTGATAATAGAAGTAAAACTTTCTATACCAAACATTCCCAAGTTAGAAACCGTAAATGTGCTTCCTTGCATTTCTGCAGGAGAAATTTTCTTGTTTCTTGCTTTACCAGCTAAGTCTTTTACCGTGAATCCTATTTGAGTTAAGCTCAAAGCATCTGTATGCTTTACAACAGGGACAACTAAGCCTTCGTCTACGGCTACAGCAACACCAATGTTAATATGACTGTGAAACAACGTTGTGTTATCTGTCCAGCTTGTATTTACCTGTGGATGCTTATTTAGAGCCATTGCACATGCCTTCACAACCATATCATTAAATGATACTTTGGTGTCTGGAATTGCATTGATCATTTTGCGAGAAGCCATGGCGTTCTCCATATCAACTTCTATGTTTAAATAGAAGTGAGGTGCAGAGAATTTAGAATTTCCTAATGCTTTAGCAATTGCTTTACGCATTTGAGAATTTTTAACTTCTGAGGTGTTTTCTTCACCTGCAATTGCAAAATTTGTTACTGCAGCTTGAACAGGAGCAGCAACTTGAGGCGTATAGTTTTCAACATCTTTTTTGATGATTCTACCATTATCTCCAGAGCCTTTTATGTCGGATAATTTAATTCCTTTGTCACTTGCAATTTTCTTTGCCAATGGAGAAGCGAAAATTCTTCCTCCACTATTTGTTGTAGCAGTAGTTGTTTCTGTTGCTTTTTTAGGAGCTACTTCTGCTGTTTTTATTTCTTCTTTAGGAGCTTCTGTTTTATCTTCTGAAGGTGTAGATAAGGTTCCTGCTTTTTGAGCAGCAACTAAAGCAGTAACATCTGTTCCTGCATTTCCAATGATTGCTAAAAGCGAATCAACAGGGGCGCTTTCGCCTTCTTGAACACCAATATGTAATAAAGTTCCTTCGTTAAAAGACTCGAACTCCATAGTTGCTTTATCAGTTTCAATTTCAGCTAATATATCTCCTTCTTCAATCTTATCTCCAACATTTTTTAACCAGGCAGCAACAGTCCCATCGGTCATCGTATCACTTAAACGAGGCATTGTTATAATTAATGCTCCATCAGGAATTGCTACAGCTTCCGTTTTGATTGTTTCTTCTGTAGGAGTTTCTGTTTCAGTAGTAGTACTCTCTTCTACAGCAGTTGAACCATTTAATAAACCAGAAATGTCTTCATCTTTATCTCCAATAATAGCTAAAAGTGTATCAACAGGAGCACTTTCTCCTTCTTGAACACCAATATGTAATAAGGTTCCTTCGTTAAAAGATTCGAATTCCATGGTCGCTTTGTCTGTTTCAATTTCGGCTAAAATATCACCTTCTTCAATTGAATCACCAATGTTTATTAACCATTTTGCTACAACGCCTTCTTCCATTGTGTCGCTTAATCGCGGCATGTTTACTACTATTGCCATAATCTATCTGATAAAAGGATAATCTTCTTGTTCGTATACGATATCGTGTAATTGACTTATTTCTGGATATGGAGATTCGTCAGCGAATTTCTCACATTCATTTACCAAGTCTTTAACATCTTGATTGATTGTTTCAATCTCAGTTTCGGTAAGGTAATTTTTCTCTTTTATGATGTCTAAAACTTGCGTAATAGGATCTATTTTTTTGTACTCTGCAACTTCATCTTTCGTTCTGTAGTGTTGTGCATCAGACATAGAATGTCCTCTGTAACGGTATGTTTTCATTTCTAAGAAAGTTGGTCCGTCACCACGGCGAGCTCTTTGAATAGCTTCATCTACTGCTTCAGCAACCTTAATAGGGTTCATTCCATCAACAGGTCCACATGGCATTTCGTACCCCAAACCTAATTTCCAAATATCTGTATGATTCGCCGTTCTTTCAACAGAAGTTCCCATTGCATATCCATTGTTTTCAACAATAAATACCACAGGAAGTTTCCAAAGCATTGCCATATTAAATGTTTCGTGTAAAGAACCTTGTCTTGCAGCTCCATCTCCAAAATAAGTTAATGTAACTCCGTCATTTCCAGCGTACTTATCACCAAAAGCAATACCAGCTCCTAATGGAATTTGACCACCAACAATTCCGTGACCACCATAAAATCCTTTTTCTTTAGAGAAAATATGCATAGATCCACCCATACCTTTAGAAGTACCAGTAACTTTCCCATACAGTTCGGCCATAACAGCTCTAGGATCAACACCCATTCCTATTGGTTGAACGTGATTACGATAGGCAGTAATCATTTTGTCTTTACCAAGTTCCATTGCGTGTAAAGAACCTGCTAATACAGCTTCTTGTCCGTTATATAAGTGTAAAAAACCTCTTACTTTTTGTTGAATATAAACGGCTGCTAATTTGTCCTCAAATTTTCTCCAGAATAGCATGTCTTTATACCAATTGATATAAGTTTCTTTGGTGATTTTCTTCATTATTATTAGTTGTTAAAATTACGTATTACGTAAAGTGTAAAATTAATGCTAACTGCAAAAATAGTTGTTTTTTATATGTAATAAAAGGGTTTTTAATAAAAAGTAACAGAACTTATAAATAATAAGGATAGGCTATTTTTCCTTAATAATCATAGCGTAAACTTTTGCGCCTTTGGCAAGATACCAGAGGTCAGAAATAAAAGTTTGCTTAAGGTCGTCATATATTACAAAGTGTCCAGTATTTGGTCTAAACTCTCCTTCGTCCATAGCTGTTATCTCAATTTTATTGAACCCTTCTGTAAGGGGTATTTTAAAAATTTTGATTTTAGCGGTTAAAATATAATTGTCGACAATTAGTACTCCGTTTTTATGAATAGAAATTACATCTCCGTCAATAAAACCAAAATCAGAACTAAGGATATTAATATTGGGAGATTTTGTTCTAAAGACTCCAAGGTCTCTATCAACCATAGGGATTCTAAAATTATGCCTTTCAAGATTTTTCTTTAGTCGCTGGTTTTTTAGCATTTCTGGAGTAATAACCCCTTTGTTTATCAAAGCCTTTTCTTCTGCAATTTTTTTGTACTTAGATTGTGTGTTTTTATAGGCATTTTTAAAGCCATTTGTAGCATTTATTTGTAACGAATTTAATGGTTTAATTGGACTGGTTTTGGCATTGATTTTTACTGTTTTCTTTTTTCCTATTTTATCTTCTTGCGCGTTAAGAGATACTATTGAAATAAAAAGAAAACCAACTATTGAAAAAATTTTTTGTCTAAAACTCATGTTGAAAGAATATAATTTCTTGTCTGCAAATATAATACCGCAATTTTAAACGCTAGTTTAGATTTTGTTAAACTTAATTATTTGATTGGGAAATTAAAATACGTCTTAGGAAAAGGCTCGTTTTTTAATGTAAAATGCCACCATTCATTTTCATAAGG
>JAESTN010000040.1 GCA_016763595.1 Flavobacteriaceae bacterium
ACACCGTGTAAAATTAATTGCTCGTACACGCTTACTTACGAAAATCCTCGCGGATTTTCTAGTTGGTTTTGTATTTACTAAATTAGGTGCTTAAACACGCAAACAAATTATACACAAACACGTTGTACGTCATTTCAGCAACGAAATATAAATGAAAAATTGACAAACGATAATTGATGTAATTCTATGAAATATTTACTCTTAATAATTTCAATTGTTTTTATTAGTTGTCAAACTAAAACAAATTGTAAGGTTAATCAAGATAATAAAAATAGCGAAATTTATAATGAGGAAGAAGCTATCTGTTTCATATCATTGAATCTTAATGACAAAACAATTGAATTGAATCAAATTGAAACTGCGTTATTGATTGAATTCGATTATATGAAAAAAATTGGTTTAGTTTCAGGAAATAAATTGAATCAAAATTCATCTAAATCAGGAATTGAATTGGATATTTCAAAAGTTATTGAGATAGCATTAAAAAAATAAGAAAATAAATATTTCAAAGAAAAATTTAATTGACATTTATGAGGCTGAAAATAAGTATTTGGAATTTTTAGGTCTTGTGGAATAATTATTAAATATTGAAAAACAAACGAAATGCCAACACCGTGTATAATTAATTGCTAGAGAGTTACTGAATCAAAAATAAAGCTATATTTAAGCTTCAAAAATTAATATGAAAGATTACGTTGCAATAGTTTTGTTTCGCCGCCCAAAGTGCCGCCAATCACTATAAATAGAGCTCGGCACAGCAAAGGGCACAAAACTATTCAAACCACAACTAATCATACACAAACACGTTGTGCTTCATTAAGGAAACAAGCCGTACAAACAGCACATTTGGTTTTTAGTAGACACTAAACCCAGCGCAAAAAAAATGTGCTGGGTTTTGTCAAACTTTGAACAGAATGAGGGAAACTATAATATAAAAAAACCAAGTTCACAACCTATGTAAGTGTAACATTAATCTTTTAACTTATTTTCTGCTTTTTGAAGATTTTCTTTGTACAACTTTAAAGATTTATGAGCTACCTTTTCGCCTAACGCTACCGCTTTTCTATAACAAATTACTGCCTTCTCATAATCTTTATAGGTTAAATAGGCTTCTCCTAAACTGTCCCAAGCGTTTGAAGATTGTGAATGTTTTACCGTATTCTCTTTAAAGAATTCTAAGGCATAATTTGGATTGTCAGAATATAGAAAACCATATCCGAATTGATTAAGTGTATTTTCATCTGGATTATAAGAATTAAAAAATGCTGTTTTAAGACTATCTGCTACTTTAATTTTTCCGGCTTCCAAATGAATTTTCATTACACCATACATGGTACTATTTGATGGATTAACTTTATAACCACTATACTCTGAAAGCCGATTAAAATAATCTTGCAGGGTATACATCCCTCCTGCTTCTTTAAATGTTTTATACGAACTCCTATCTGGATAGCCTTTTAGGCTGTATTCATCTTTTAAATTATTAGCTCGCAAATATATTTGATGCAAAATTTCTTCTGCTCTTAGATTACTTCTGTTAGACAAATAAATAATTGTGGTCTCATCATCATACATTGCAATAAATGCACTATTGCCAGTTAGTGCCCCACCATGACCATATAATCTTACGTTGATGTTTTTCTCTATTATATCATCCCAATTTCTTACCCAACCATAACAATGACCATGCATATTTGGTGTTAACATTACTTTTGTTAATTCTGGAGACAATAATTTATGTGACTTGACAGCTTGACTCCAAATAAATAAATCTTTAACTGTTGAGTGCATACCTCCTGCTGCATAAGCTGTAGATTGATCTCTAAAAGGGGCTTCTGTTGTTTTTCCTCCATGTTCTGAAGTCCACCAATCCCATCCATAAACCTCTCGGTAACTATAGCCTTTTGCTAGTTCCTTAGAAATATATTGGTTCGTTCCAAATCCAGTATTTTTTAGCTTTAAAGGGCTTACAATCTTTTCATCTAACAATTCAGCAAATGATTTACCAGATACTTCTTCTAAAATAACTCCCAAAATATCATACCCAAAACTACTGTAATAATAAGTAGATCCTGGTTTGTTGACTAAATGGGTTTTACCAATTAATTCTGCTAATGCTTTTGGAGAATACCTTGTATTTCCGAAATCTTTCAAACTAACACCTATAGCTTGCAACCCAGTGTAATGGGGTAATCCAGAAGTGTGAGACAGTAATTGATGAATGGTGATATGATTTGCTTTTTCGGCAGGTAAATATGGAAGATACTTATTTATGGTATCATGAAGCTTTATCTTATTTTCTTCTACTAATTGCATAATAAGCATTGATGTAAATTGTTTTGTTACAGAACCAATACCATATTTTGTATCGATAGTATTTGGTACTTTCTTTACTCTATCTTCTTCTCCATAAGCTTCTTCAAAAATGATTTCTCCTTTTTTGGCGACAAGTACTGTACCACTAAATGGACTTCTAATTTTAATTCTCATTCCTGGGTTTTCATAGCTTTCCATTAAATCACCAATGGTTTTCGGCTCAGGCTTAAAAGCAATATATGCTCCCAAAACTGTTAACGCTATTACTATTGTCAGACAAATTTTTAGAATATGTTTCTTCATGTTTTATTTTTATAAATTGATTTTTAATTGAAATGACAAAAATAGAATTAGAATTACATTTTATAGAGTCAGCGGTATAGCATTCTTACCGCATTTATATGTCACTAGAAATGACCTAGCTGGAAATCAGAGACTTACAGAGATGCAGGAATTAATGCTGAATTTAATTAATAATAGAATTAGAATAAATTAGGAATAAACCTAAAGATATTACTGTCTCTTGCATTCAGTTTTGTAATTACCTTTAAGGAAAAAACAACATGTATTATGATAAATAAAAGGTACAAGTATAACTCAATTGGAAAAGGTCTATAACTTTCTAAACCTGTAATAAGGTACACCCCGAAATTTGATGAAAGCCCACAAATAATAACCGTAAGCAACCACAAAAATTGAAAACTTAGAAGTTTCCCCGCAGCATTTTTTAATGTAAAATTCTTTTTCTTTTTTCTCCAGAAAATATACGGAATGATGATATTAAACAACGGAATCAGCGTACCAAATAACGTATAAATCACCATGCGTTTTAAAACCACAAATTCATGTTCTTTATTTTGAGAAATTTCATCTTTGGTAATTGTGTCTTCAACAATTAACTCAGTGAAATCAATTTCTAAAGCCTTTGCCAACATTTTTAAAGTAAAAGATCTCGGTTTCACAGTACCTTTTTTCAATTCGTTGAATGGTGCTTAAGGATACATCTGCTTTTTCTGCTAATGCCTCTTGTGATAATCCTAATTTCTTACGAGAATCATTGATGATAATTCCTAAACTAGAGTTTTCATTTTGCATAAATGAATTTATCTTATTTTAATTTAATCCGCAATATATAATAATTCAAGAAAGTTTTCGATAGATTTTATGTTTAAGAAAATCCCTCCAAATCCTTAAATTGAAAAAAGCATGTCTTTGCAATAGGCTAGAGTAAACGAAAAAAATAACGAAAGCACAACACCGTATATAATTTATTGCTAGTTCTAGCATACTTACGAAAAACCACGCGGATTTTCTATTCGGTTTGTATTTACTAAATTAGATGCTTAAACACGCAACAAACCATATACAAACACGTTAGGCACAATTGAAAATCAGAACCTATGAAAAGAATATTAACTTTATTATTAATTGTAACTGTTTTCATAAATAATGGATTTAGTCAATCAAAAGCAATTGATATTTTAGAAATTAAAACTGATGAAATTCCATCTGAATATAAAATTTCTAAAAAATTAGAATGTCAAGCAATTCAGTCTCGAATTTTATATAAGAATCCTGGACTATACAGCTTCATTCTTGGGGAATTAAAAGAAAAAAGGTTTCAAACATTTAAATATAAAGGAAAAAAAGGATCAATATTATATTTTGAATTTGACAAAGAAGCTGAAAATGGAAAAGCTTTTATTCAAGCTACACTTTGGGGAGGAAATAGACCGAATAGAGCTCATCCTGAAAAAATTATTACAAAAGGGAATGTAATGATTGTTTTAAGTTTTCCATTTAAAAGCGAAATTGGAGAAACATTGACCGAATTAATCTCTAAAAAATAAAACAGTGGCTAACAACGTGTATAATTAATTGCTTGCTATTCGGTGATTTAAAAATTTAGTTTTAAATTGAACTCAGAAAAAGACTATGAACCTTTCGGTAATAAAATTTTAAAACACTCAGAATATTTTGGCTCAGCACCTTTGCGGTCCGGTTCGCCAAAATGGTGGTTTTAAAATTTTTAACCGCAACAAATCATACACAAACACGTTAGCTGTCATTAGAGGAATGATAAAAATTAATAAATCTAATTACGAATTTTATAAAGGGATTTTCAAAGTAATTTGGGAATTTGAGGCTAAATATGCGAAAATGAATCCGAATGCAGATTTCTCGCCTATAAAGGTGTTAGAGAATTGGGAAAAAGAAAGTGATTCTTTAGCAAGGAGAGGTTTGAGAGAAGGATTAAGAGATTCTCTAACTCAACTTAAAAATTTACCATCTGAATTAAGAACGGAACTGAATAACAATTTGATTATTAATAGTTTTCCATCAATCAATATTCTGACTTCACAAATAAGAAATGTACCAAAAAAAGCACTCGGAATAGGAAAAATAAAAAACCTTGAGGAATATTATGTAATCAAAGAAGTTTTAGATGATTTAGAATATGAAATAACTAAATCTGAACGAACTGAATTGAATCGAATACTCGGAGAATTTGAACTGAATTATATAGAAAAAAACGTCAGCTAACGCCGTATAAAATTAATTGCTTGTTCAAGCTTACTTACGAAAATCCTCGCGAATTTTCTAGTTGGTTTTGTATTAACTAAATTAGTTGCTTGAACACGCAAAAAACGGTATACAAACACGTTGGCATTAATTAACCTAAAAATAAGAAAAAACTGAATTATTTTTTATTAATGATTACTTCAATAGTAATAGCTAATTGTAACACAAATGAACAAACTGAAGAATCAATTAATAACCAGCCAAGTATAGTAAAAAACATTACTTATGAAATTAATTTTCCAAATATTACATTTAATTGGGATAAATCTACCGCCACAGATGGCGATAATATAAAGTACTTAGTTTCCATAACAAATTGGACTGATGTTGGTCTACAAAATGATTATGTTATAGATGTTTACCCTAAAGACCCAACCTATGAAACAACTAATAATTCATTAACTATTGAACTTGATGATATTGGAGCTTTAAAAAACAGTTTACAAAAACTTAGAATAGTTGTCTTTTCAGTTGAAGATGATTTTACTGATTATAGTTTGCTTTATTCGGAATCTGGTTACTTTGGAGGAGATTATTATCTAAATAACTATTTAGATTTTGTTCCTTTAAGTGAAGATATTCATAATGGTAATTTAAAAATTACAGACCAACTTCATTTAGAGTGGTTAAAGGATAGTAAAATAAAAACATTAAATGGAGATTTGATTTTAAATCATTATTGCACAACTGAATCATATCGTCCATATGATATTAATAGTTTAAAAAATCTTAAAGGATTGAAAACTATAAATGGTAATTTAATTATTGGTCTCGAAATAGGTTATGGTAATACAATTAATAAAGAGTTAGCGGAAAAATATAATTGTCATAGGCTTTTAAATAATTTTAGTTTTAATAATTTAGAAGGATTAGAAAATTTAGAAAATATCAAAGGAGACTTATTAGTAGCGGGGACTTATATTACTAATTTAAATGACTTTGAAAGTTTAGTAGAAGTTAAAGGCAGAATTGGTTTTTATAATAATTTAGAATTAAAAAATTTCTGTGATTTATTAGACCTGTTTAAGCTGAATAATTTTGAAATATATAATAATGATTATAATCCTAGTTTGAATAATTTTTTAAATGACAACTGTAGTAACTAATGCCAACACCGTATAAAATTAATTGCTAGTACAAGCTTCCAACCAAAAATCCTCGCGGATTTTCCAGTTGGTTTTGTATTTACTAAATTAGGTGCTTAAACACGCAAAAAATGGTATACAAACACGTTCTATGCCATTTAAAACCTAAAAAAATTTGGAAGTTTGAAATAATATTTAGATATTTATCTAAATAACTAAATAAAATAATGAACTCTCTATTCAAAGCACTTAATGACGAAACAAGAAGGAAAATAATTGAATCATTGAAAGATAAAGATATGAATGCTGGAGAAATTGCAGATGAATTTAATATTTCAAAACCAAGTATTTCACATCATCTTGACATTCTTAAAAGAGCCGATTTGATAACAAGTGAAAAGAAAGGTCAATTTATTGAATACTCACTAAATACAACAATACTAGAAGATTTACTCGCTTGGATATTAACTTTAAAAAAATAAATATGAAATCAACTGTACAAAAAGAATTACCGGTAATAGCAATTGTTTTGCTTCCATTTTTCTATTTAGCCTTCATTTGGAATACACTTCCCGATAAAGTTCCAATGCATTGGAATTTACAAGGTGAAATTGACAGATTCGGAAATAAGTCAGAATTAATACTTATTCCCGTTTTACTTCCACTACTCATCTATGTAATATTGTTAATTATACCAAAAATTGACCCAAAGAATAAGATTAAAAATATGGGAAATAAGTATCAAACCATAAAAATATTGTTAACCATATTTTTGTCGACTTTGGCATTATTAATACTTTACTCTTCAAAAAATAAATCCTTTGAAAACCCAAATTATATAGTATTATTAATAGGCTTACTTTATTTAATTCTTGGGAATTATTTTAAAACAATAAAAACAAATTACTTCATTGGGATTAGAACACCTTGGACTTTAGAAAACGAAACTGTCTGGAAAGAAACTCACAAATTAGGAGGAAAAATGTGGTTCATTGGTGGTCTCATAATTATACTTTCAAGTTTGTTGGTAGAAAAGCAAACTAATTTTACACTATTTATAATTATTACAGCTATTATAACTATCATTCCTATAGTCTATTCATATCTGAAATTTCAAAACCATAAAAAATAGACAAAATGAAAACAAAACTTTTATACTTTATAATTGCAACAATTATCTCATGCAATTTATATTCTCAAAATAATAGACCTCAAGAGCCTAAAGAACCTTTTGAGTATTCAATCGAAAATGTTGTATTTAAAAATAATATTGATAGTATTTATCTTGCAGGAACATTAACATATCCCAAAATGGGTTCCAATTTTCCTGCTGTAATTTTGATTAGTGGTAGTGGTCCACAAGACAGAAATTCTGAACTAATGAACCATAAGCCATTTTTAATAATAGCTGACTACCTAACTAAAAAAGGAATTGCTGTATTAAGAGTTGATGATAGAGGAACTGGTGAATCAGAAGGTAATTATAATGAAACTGGACTCTATGGTTTTGTTAATGACACTAAAAGTGCATTTGAATTCTTAAAAAACCGTAAAGAGATTAATCATTCTAAAATTGGATTAATTGGTCATAGTTTAGGTGGTGTAATAGCACCAATTATAGCAAGTGAAAATACAGAAGTCTCTTTTATAGTTATTCTTGCTGGTTCAGGTATTAGAGGTGATAAACTTATGCTTTTACAAAAAGAAAAAATAGAAAGAAAAATGGGTGTTCCTGAAGCTGGAATTACACAAGGACAAAATTATATGAAAGGTGCTTATGATATAATTATAAAATCAGACAACAACAAAACCCAATTACAAACAGAACTAAAAAATTATTTTACTAAAGTATTTGGAGCAATGTTACCTAAAAGTCAAATCCAAACCATATCCGAACAATTGTCAATTCCTTGGCTAACAGATTTCATAAAGTTTGACCCTCAAACATCTTTGAGCAAAACCAAATGTCCAGTTCTTGCTCTTAATGGGTTGAATGATTTACAAGTACCTTCAAAAGAAAACCTTGAAGCTATCGAAAAAGCACTTAAAGAAAATGGAAATAATGATATTGAAATAAAACAACTTGAAAAACTAAACCATTTATTTCAAGAAAGCGAAACGGGTTTACCAAATGAATATGTAACAATTGAACAGACTTTTTCACCAAAGGTTTTAGAATTAATGACTGAATGGATAAAACAACGAACTAAATAAAAAACGGCATAGAACACCGTATAAAATTAATTGCTAGTTCTACGCTACAACCAAAAATCCTCGCGGATTTTCTATTCAGTTTGTATTTACTAAATTAGTTGCTTAATCAACGCAAAAAAATCATCACAAACACGTTAGCAAAAATATGAAAAAGCCCCTTTTACTACTATCAATAATTTTATTCTTGTCTTGTACAGAGAGTAAAAATGAAAAGAAAATAGTTTATGAAGAAACAACCGAACCAACTGAAAATGCTGGAATTGGTAGCACTTTAAAAAGTAATCCAGAATCAAAATTAATTGCTGGACTACCTTTCAAATTGGATAGTGCAAAAACCAAAATATTTCCAATCGGAGAAATAAGATTACCAAACAAAAAAAGAGGCATAACAAAAGTGAGTTCCTATTCTGGTTCGAATTTTAATTTTTTCGCAATCGGTTCTTACAGCAATAGAGAATATTACGGATACTTAGACAACTTAATATTTGAAAATATTGAAACAGGAGAAAGGCATCTATTAACAAATGAAAAGATTAAAATCAAAACTTTTGGTCAGTTACATAAAGAACAAAGAATCCCTCTCAAGAAGTTAATATTTGAAATTATAACAAAAGACTCAAATAGAGATAATAAACTAAATGATAGCGATCTGACTAATCTATACATTAGTGGAATTAACGGAGAAAATTTAACTTTAATTTCAAAACTGAATGAAGACTTAATTGACTGGACTTTACTAAATGAAAATTTATTGTATTTCAGAACAATTGAAGATTCCAACAAAAATGGAGAAATAGAAGAAAGTGACACTTTGCATATGTACAAAACTGATTTAAACAATTTGAAAACAGTTGAAATATTAAAATCAGATTTGAATAAATTGAATTAGTAAATACTTTCGCTAACACCGTGTATAATTAATTGCTTCATTTTCGGTGAATTAAAAATTTAGTTTTAAATTGAACTCAGAAAAAGGCTATGAACCTTTCGGTAATACAATTTTAAAACACTCGGAGTATTTTGGCTCAGCACCTTTGCGGCTCGGTTCGCCAAAATGGTGGTTTTAAAATTTTTAACCGCAACCAATCATACACAAACACGTTGGCAACAATGCCGAAATGAAACTGCTGATAAAAAAAGATAACGACAATCCAAATTTTATTCTCAATTGCGAAAGCATAATTCAGAATAGAATTAACCTTTGGAATCCGACTGATATTTTTGTGAATAGGATTGATAATTGGTTTGATGAAAAGTGGATGGAATTTTCTGGAACAATAATGTCTGGGTTATCAATTTGGAAAGGAGAAACTACAATCCCTCCTTTTCATCCAAATCGTGTTGAATCATCTGATTTTTATCAAAAAACGGCTGAACTTTACACAAAAAAGGAAAACCCAAAAACTTTGCACATTTACCAAGAGAGCAAAGATAATTTGAAAAGATACGTGTCGGAATTTAGCAATGACGGACTTTTTATTTGGTATAGTGGAAACTCAAAAGTGAATAACTTCGGAACATTAATGTGTTATCTCATTAGAGAATCTGAATGTCAGCCTTTCTTTATCACTTTGAGCGGAAAAAAAGATTGGAATGTTTCACAAACTAAAGGAATTTTAGAAAAAGAAATACAAAATATAATAGAAACTGAACTGAATGAAAAAGCATAGTAGGCAACAACGTGTATAATTTATTGCTAGTTCTACTCTACAACCAAAAATCCTCGCGGATTTTCTAGTTGGTTTTGTATTTACTAAATTAGGTGCTTAATCAACGCAAACAAATCATACACAAACACGTTGTACGTAATTTGAACCTAACCTTGAAAGACACTATTTACAATTTATATTTATGCAAAACCAATGGAATTCCGAAAGATGAAAACGGAGAAGAATTTGAAGTTGTATATTGCCTTGAAGGGCATAAAGAAATATCTACAGAATTGAAACAAAATACAAATTCGAGATACTTACTAATTATATTACAAAAAACCAAAGCGGAATTGAAAACTGGAATGCGGAATGTGGAAACAGAATGGAATAGCTTTACAGATTTGACATTAGAGATTGAGCACATCACGAATGACTTAAAAAAAATCAAACGGAACTTCCGAGAATTACTCTTGGGTTGTGAAACTGAAACTGTTATTTTCAAATCTCAAGTTGTCTGCTTTGACGAAAAATCTATCATTGAATCAAAAGAAGCACGAAAACTGATTTTAGGAGTATCAACAAAATCGAAATGGATTTTTTGGAATTAAAAAGACTAAGTACAACAACGAGTATAATTAATATAAAATGAACCAAGAACAAGAAAACACTAAAAACCGAAAGAATGCAGCTTTAAGTAATGCAGAGGCAGCAGGTTTCTTTTTTATTCCCATAGGTTTTGCTAAAATTAACAGATGGGAAAACACAGATTTTAATGAATCCGAAATGGAAAGATTTAAAAAATTCGGATTTGACCGAAAAATTAAACAAGCATCGGAAATGAGAAAATTAGGAATGATCTTTTATATTTCGATTTCAATAATGTTAGCCTACATATTAAAATAAAAAAACTACGTACAACGGTGTATAATTAATCGCTACGGAATTTCTAAAACTGAAATTCACGCAAATTAATTATCTTTCCGCAACGGCAGAAAGGACATCGCACTTTTAACCGCATAAATCATACAAAAACACGTTGGCGGTAATTAAAACGAACGAAACAAAATGACAGACACTTGGTTAAAAAGATGGAATGATAAATATCGTGAAAAAGAATATGCATATGGAATCGAGCCGAATGACTTCCTAAAAGAACAAATCCAAAAGTTGAAAATTGGAAAAATTCTTTTTGGAGCAGAAGGAGAAGGTAGAAATGCTGTTTATGCCGCAAATCTTGGTTGGGATGTTTATGCTTTTGACATAAGTCTTGAAGGAAAAAACAAGGCATTAGAACTTGCACGTGAAAAAAATATTTCTATCGATTACCAAGTCGGACTATTAGCTGATTTGAACTTTGAAAATGAACAATTTGATGTGATAGCACTTATTTATGCTCATTTTCCTGCAAGTATTAAATCAGAATACCATAAATTACTCGACAAGAAATTAAAAAAAGGTGGAATTATCATATTTGAGGCATTTGGTAAAAATCACCTTGAATATAAGAGTAAGAACCCTAAAATTGGTGGACCATCTGATTTTGACTCTTTGTTTTCTACTGAAGAATTGAAATCGGATTTTGAAAATTATGAAGTACTGGAGCTACAGGAAAAAGAAATTGAATTAAGTGAAGGACTTTACCACAATGGAAAAGGTTCAGTGACAAGATTTATCGGACGAAAAAAATAATAACTACCAGCCAACACCGTATAAATTAATTACTCGTGTAAGCTTACTAACTAAAATCCTCGCGGATTTTCTAGTGGGTTTGTACCTGCCTCGGCAGGCAGATTTACTAAATTAATTGATTAACCAACGTAAAAAATCATACAAACACGTTGGCAAACATATCATTAACAAAACGAAACATTCAAAAATTAGAATTTAAAGCAACTTATTTTCCTCAAACAAACGCCGAACGAGTTCCTCCTAATCTCACAAAAAAAAATTAAAACCCTAACGGATTTTTTAGCTCGTTTGCGAAATTGAAAATGCAATTCTTAAAACGCAACGGATTGAATAGAATTGTACACCTATTTTCTGGAAAATGGAGTTTGTTTTTTTAAAAAAATTCTAAGAAATTAAATAAGCAACATATAAATTTATTTGATTTCAGAAATAAGAAATATTTCACTTTTTTTTTCTTAATTTACAACCAATAACCAAGAAAATTACAAATGACATCTTACTCTATACGTGAAATTAACAACATCTTAAAAGGCGAATTAATAGGAAATACCAACCAAAAAATTAAAGGGCCTGAGGAATTACAAAAAGCAAACAGCAATCAAATCACATTTATTGGAAGCAATAAATATTTGAAATTTTGGGAAGATTCAAAAGCCTGTGCTGCCCTGATAAATTATGATTTAAATATTGACCCCGGCGACAATCGTGCTTTTATTAAAGTGAAAAATGTCGAATTAGCGATGGCAGAAATATTGGAGCTTTTTAATCCACCAGCACCTGTGTTTGATACAGATATACATCCAACTGCCGTGATACATGAAACGGCAAAAATTGGTAATGGCTGTAAGATTGGTTCAAATTGTTATGTAGGTAAAGATGTTGAATTAGGAAACGGAGTGATTTTATACCCAAATGTTTGTGTGTTTGATGAAACCATTATCGGTGATAACACCATTGTTTGGTCTGGGACTATTATACGTGAACGCTGTATTATTGGTAGCCATTGTATTTTTCATACTAATGTAAGTATTGGAGCTGATGGATTTGGATATAGACCAAGTGACGATGGCAGACAACTGGTTAAGATACCACAGATAGGTAATGTCATAATTGGACATTATGTTGAAATTGGGGCCAATTCATGTGTTGATAGAGCAAAATTCAGCTCCACTATTATTGGTGATGGTTGTAAAATTGACAACCTAGTACAAATAGCTCATAACAGTATTATGGGACGTTCTTGTATTATGGCAGGACATAGTGGACTTGCAGGTTCTGTTACTTTAGGTGATGGCGTTATTATTGGTGGAAGTGCCTCTATTAAAGACCACACAACCA
>JAESTN010000041.1 GCA_016763595.1 Flavobacteriaceae bacterium
GTGTATTCAACTTTATTTAATTGATATTTGAATACTACGATAATCTTATTGCCAATTTTTTTACAATTAAATAGAAATGTCCCTCCATTATAAGGAAGTGTAAAAGCTTTGCTTTTAGGTAAATTAGTAGCCACGTAATTTTCGGGTAATGTAATATTTGCTCTGAAGCTATCGCTGAAATTATATCCAAAATTTACAGGGTAAAATCGACTTTCAAGTTTAAATGGGTTGGTTACTATTTTGTCATTGAAAAATAAATCTAAATATAGTTTATCCGTTTTTGGAGTCTCTTTTTCTATTTTAAAACTAAAGAGTTGCGTTGTTTGTTTCTCTCGGTTGCTTAATCCTTTGGCAGAATAATCTGTAACAGAAATATGGTAATCAGACTCGTAATCTTCGAGATAGTTTTTTTGACTAGTGGTGTTTAGTTTTTCTCTTAATAGTTGCGCATAATACCCTTTTTTCACAATCCTTAACCGATTGTTAATTGTGCCATTGCTATCTATTTTAATATTAACAAGTGTATGTGTAGATGTCTTAATAGCTGGTTTTATTTTTTGCCAATAGCTGCCTTTTTTAAAATCCATCACTCTCCCATCGCCATTTAATGTGTAAAAAGAAAGCATTCCAAAGGATAACTCTTTACTACTAGCATCTAAAAAATACTCTTTATTATTAATTGTTGTTTTTACAAGCAAATAATTAAAATCATTAAGGACAGGGTATAATTTGGTAGGTGTTCCATTCCCTCTAGTCGATACTAATACTAGTTTTGCTTCTAAATTACCAGCTCTTAAAGCGTTAAATAAAGCCATATTTATATCTGCAACGGTTCCTGATTTTTCGTCAAAAGCCCTTTTGGTATTTATTTTCTGGAAATTAAATCCATTTCTGTTATTTGTAAAATGGTTTTGTAAAAAATAATAAATGTTTTTTGCTTTGGATAAATTTTCTGAAGTATTTAAAATTTCTTCTGGGAGCTTTTTTTTGAAAAAACTAGATTTTTTAATTTCAGAACCAAAAAACACGCCAGATTTCAATTTCCGATCAACCCCTTTCCAAGTATTTGTAAATTGGTCTTTTTTTCCATTTGAATAGTAAATTGATTCTAGTTGAAATTCTATTTTAGAGATATAGTTTTCTCTACTTGTAAGGTGTTTTTCTTTCGTAAATGCAGGGATGTCTGTCATCGTGAAATCCAAAACATTACAATCTCCAGTGAGTTTTGAATATCCATCTCCCGAAAAAGTAACACAGCGTTTTTTTACTGAAGGATTATTTCTTGACAACTTAAAATATCCATTTAACTTGGCATTATATTGATAATTCCCAACAATTGATGAATGATATTCACTTTTTAGTTTCGGAATATCATCTTGGAAATACCAATCGTCAACTTCTAAGAAAAAGGGATTTAATTGGGTGTAAGAATACTCAATTACAGAGCCTATTTTTACATTTGGTAGGGCAAAATTGATCTCTTTCCTACTGGTATTTATATGTATTGTGTTGATGTTATTTTTTGCCACATGCTTTTTAGTGATGCGTCCATTTTCTATATTATAAGTTGTCGCCTTAATATTTTTTATCTCTTGGTTTTTATAGGCATTATTAAAAAAAGGAATTCTAATAGTGGCTTTATCCAACCCTTTATTTTTTAGTATTTTAATTCTAAAATAGTAGTCAGTTCTGAATTCATTTAAATTATTATCGTAGGTGAATAAATTTCCTTGATCATATAAAACCACAGCAACCGCAGCAGAATCTTTTTCATAAAATTTCATTTGTAATTCTTCTAAAGTGGTTTGCCCCATTTTAGCTGATTCTGAAATTTGACCCTGTGTGGAATAAGATAGAAGAAATAGGAGTACAGCAATTTTTTTCATAATAATTTAATTTGGTGAGCTATTTTTTTTCTAAAGTAATAATTGTTGACTGTATGTTGATGATTTCAGCATAGAATTTTTTTAAAGCTTCATATTCATAGGTTGAAAATATGGTTTTATTTAATTTCATTTTAAAGAAAATGATCAGGTGTTTTGTATTGTTTTTAATTGTAAATAGAACCCGACCTCCTTTATTTGGTAATGATAAAAGAATAGGTTTATGTATCGAGTTCAAAGAATATCCCGTTGGTAAAATAATTTTTGCCCTGTACGTGTAATCTTGTTTAAAGCCAAAATCTACGGGGTAAATCCGTTCTTCTAAATTAAATGGGTTTGTTTTTATACCGGTATAAAAAAAGGGATTAATATACATTTTATCCTGTAAATCTTGTTCTGTGTTTTCATAGTTGAAGTGGTAAATTTGTTCCGTTTTAGTACTTGTACTCTCTAGACCATTTATTTTAAAATTGTCAATTTCAATATTTTCACCTTCTTCAATTGATTCTATATATTTTTCTTTTTTTAAGGAATCATATATTAATTTTAAAATTGTTGACTTATAACCAGAACTTGTAATCTTCATTTCACCAGAAATGTCATCATTATTTTTAATATCAACAATGAGGTTAACATTCTCAAATGAATTTTTATAAGGCACTATTTTTTTCCAATACCCCCCTTTTTTTAAACTCATAACTCTTGCATCTCCACTTAATGTTTCGAATGGAGTAATGCCAAAAAACAGGTGTTTATTGGAGGCGTCTAAATAGTATTCTTTGTCATTAATGGTTATTTTTACAATGACATAATTAAAGTCATTTAATGACGGATTTAACTTTGATGGAAATCCATTATCTCTGGTTGAGACAAACAGTAAGCTGTTATTGATTTTCATAGCATTTAAAGATGCTAAAAGTGATAGGTTAATTGTAAAGTTATTGCCAACTCTATTTTTAAAAGTTTTGTTAAGGTTTAACTTATCAGGATTGTCAACATTAGAGATAAAATGTTTTTGTATAAAATAATATATTTTCTTAGCTCTTTCAAGCTTGTTTTTCTCATTTTGAATATGTTGTGGTATTTTTCGTAAAAAGAATTTTTCTTTAGATTTTAGTAGTTTTGAAAAACTTTTTTGAAAAGAAACATTTATTAAACTCCATTGTAAACTTCTATATTCTTTCGAATCTATGCCGTAATTATAATTTGAATCAAAGACAATTCTAGAGATGTAATTTAAATAACTAGTGGCATATTTTTCTTGAATATAGGATGGAATACTATCCATACCATATTGAACAATTAAACAATCACTCTTTCGGCCATTTTTAGAATAGCATTTTTTTTGCAAAGACGACTTTGACCTTTTAAGAGTTAGTAGTCCTTTTAAAGTCGCGTTGTACTGCCTATTTCCAAGGTATATTTGCCCTGTGAAATTGCTTTTAACTTTTGGTATGCCGCTTTGAAAATACCAGTCAGAAATACTTCTATATCTCGTTTTGATAGAAAAAACATATTCTAAAACACTTCCATCTTGAACCTCTGGAAAAGAAAACGTTATTTTCTTAAAATTGTCTCTAACCTTGGTTTCAAAAAATTGACTTCTTCTAACTTCGGTTTTTACAATTTCATTTTTCTCATTTAAATTGTAGGTATATGCTTTTAGATCATATAGTTCTCTCTCACCACTTATTGGAATTTCAATTTCAGAATTTTTTGAATCATTCTTTTTAAAAATTTTCTTTTTAAAATAATAATCAGTTATTCTTTCGTAATATTTTTTCTCATTAAAATAGTAGTTGGCATGTTCTTTTAAAATTATTGAACTTGCTGTAGAATCTTTTGTGTATGTAGTTAATTTTAGGTCTTTAAGTGTTACTTGCCCTATGAGCTCCGATTTTTCTTTTTGAGAATATACTATTGAAGCAATACATATAAGTAGTATAGTAATTCTTTTCATCGGTTAATATCGAATTATCTTAGCAACATTTTTTGATTTTAAGTAATTTTTAATAATTGTTTTTGCTAAGGTTTTATTTTCAATTGGTGTCAACATCGATTTTAGTATGTCGCGTTGATTTTCTTGATAGGCTAAGTTTGTAAAGCAATACCCAAGAACTTCATTATTTTCAATTAAGATTGCAGAATGCTCATCAAGTGTCCTTCCTTTATCAATCAACAGCATATTGTCACTATTAAAGTTATCAAAAAGCATTTTTTTCTTACTTCTTAAGTTGTACTTCGGTTTGTTGACCTCTAACTCTAAAAAGAACTTTAAATTAGTAAGAAGTACGTTACCGGTTGGCTCGTAACTTATTGACGTCGTTTTCTCTTGAATTGCTTTTCCTCTTTTAGTGGTTTTTATGAATTGATTGTTGATGTCGTTTTTGAGGTTATTTCCTTTGCCCATAAAAATAATATGACCATCTTCTCTGTGCAAGTAATACACGCCCATGATAGCAGGAATTTCATCCAATAAGGCAATTAGTTTTTCAGAAGTTTTTTTACAGTCAAAATGTTTAACGGTATTCTTAAGAATAGACTTGTCTACATCTTTGTCTAACAATAATTTAAACAATTGAATGGTTGCCAACGCATCTCCAGAAGCTCTATGTCTATCACTCATTGGTATTCCGAGTGATTTACATAGTTTTCCAAGACTATAAGATGGTTGTTCTGGAATTAATTTTCTACTTAATTCTACCGTACATAAAGTATCTCGTTTGTATTCATAGCCCAAACGATTGTACTCTGTTTTTAGAATTCTGTAATCGAAACTCGAATTGTGTGCAACAACAATACAGTCTGTAGTAATTTCAATAATTCGTTTTGCTACTTCGTGAAATTTTGGTGCATTACGTAGCATTTTATTATTGATTCCGGTAAGTTGAACCACAAAAGGCTGAATTTCTTTTTCTGGGTTTACAAGTGTTATGAATTGGTCTACAATTTCATGCCCGTCGAATTTGTAGATTGCAATCTCCGTAATCCCTTCTTCGTTAAATTTACCACCCGTAGTTTCAATGTCTAAAATTGCGTACAAATTTCTTTTTTTTTAGCTTTTTGTGTAAATTTACACAATATAATTTCTAGCGCCAAAAATTGCGCTACCTACTCTTACCATTGTACTTCCATTTTCGATTGCTAAAAGGTAATCTCCACTCATACCCATAGATAGGGTATCTAGTGACATCGTTCCTTTTAACGTATCGAAAAGCACTTTTAAAGAAGAAAACTCTTCTTTTAATTGTTTTTGATCCTCTGTAAACGTTGCCATTCCCATTAAACCAATGATTTTTATGTTTTTTAATTCTGAAAGCTCTTCCGAAGAAATTAGTTGGTTAATATCAGTAAATGATAACCCAAACTTCGTTTCTTCTTTCGCGATTCTAGCCTGTAGCAAACAGTTAATAACTCTCTGGTGTTTTATTGCTTGTTTGTTGATTTCTTTTAAGGTTTTAAAACTGTCAACTCCATGAATTAAATCGACAAAATGTGCCATGTATTTTACCTTATTACGTTGTAAATGACCAATCATATGCCATTGAATATCCTTTGGTAACTCATCATACTTAGCGGCCATTTCTTGAATCTTATTTTCTCCAAAAATTCGCTGACCAGCAGTATAGGCATCTAAAATTGCTGCATTTGGTTTTGTCTTTGAAACCGCAACTAAAGTTACATTCTTTGGAATGCTATTTTTTATGTGACGTAGGTTTTCTGCTATCATACTAAAAAGGGGTGTGCAAACATTGTACTAAAACTCATAAATAGTGATAGCACTTCTTAATTTTGGTTCTATATAGGTTGTTTTTGGAGGCATTAATTGTCCCGAATCAACAATACTTTTTAATTCATCAATTGTTGTTGGTCGCATTCCAAAAGAAACTTTAAAATCACCAGTATCAACTTTTGTTTTTAATTCTAAGCTATCAGTTTTATTTTGAGAATACATAATTTTAGAATCATTTCTAATGTCTTTAATGCCTAAAATTGGTTTTAGAATGGTCTGATATAAAATTTCAGCATCTAAATGACTCAATGCATCGGTAAACTCATAGCACTTCTTACGCAAGTACAACGAATAAAACTCACCATTTAAATACATGCTAAAATGATTTTTTTTACTTGGTCTGTACAATTCTTGACCACGATTTTCAATTCTGAAATAAGTATCTAATTCAATTAAAAAATCATGAGGCGTAAACCCATTTAGGTCTTTGATAAATCGATTAAATTCATAAATACTTAATTGGCTTTCTGGTAATAAATAACTCATAAAAAAGTTATAATTTTCAGTACCTGTATGCATTGGGTTTTTCTTAGCCAACCCTTGTGCTAACAAACATGACGAAGTAGAACGATGATGCCCATCAGCGATATATAAGGTGTTAATTTCTTTAAAAGTATTGGTAATTAATTCAATATCCTGTTGATTATTTACAACCCAAAGTAAATGATAATTCTTGTCTGTAGTAGAGAATTCAAATTCAGCTCTCGTTTTTTGATATTTATTGATGATGCGTGTAATTACATCATTATCTGGATAGGTTAGGAGCACAGGCTCTGCATTAAAACCCGTGTTTTTTAAATAGTTTTCAAAGAGTAATTCTCGTTGTTTAAGAGTGCCTTCATGTTTTTTGATCACATTATTATGATAATCTTCTACTGAAGTAGCAGAAATAATACCGCAAAAAGAATTTGTAGGTGTTATTTTCTGGTAGATATAAAAAGCGGGAGTTTCATCTTGTGTAAATATGTTATCTTCTTTAAATTCTAGATACCTATTGTGCACTAATTTAAAACGCAAATCACCACTTACATCTTGCTTGTTGTATTTATATCCAGGATTTATTACATGTAAAAATGTATATGGATTAAATGCAAGCTTTGCGTTTAACATATCTGGAGTATAAATTTCGCGTGATTTTGTAGAAACCAATGCAACTTTATCTCTTGTTGCTCTTACAGCTTTAAAAGGTTTTACTATTGCCATTAACTTCTTATGAAAGTAATTTTACAATCTGTTCTGCCAATTCTTCTCCAATTCTGTTTTGAGCTTCAACAGTAGCAGCTCCAACATGAGGTGTTAAAGAAATATCAGGATTCATTAATATCTGAATTTCAGGATTTGGTTCTTTTTCAAAAACATCTAAACCTGCATATTTAACTTTACCGGTTTCAATAGCCTTTACTAAAGCAACTTCATCAATAAGACCACCACGAGCGGCGTTGATAATTCCGACACCATCTTTCATAGAGTTAAATTGATCATTACCAATTACATAATTATCTTGACTTGGAATGTGTAAAGTAATAAAGTCTGCATGTTTTAATACTTCAGAAATAGGTTCTGTTTCAATTTCTATATCAATTGATTGTCCATTGTAAAAAGGAACATTGATGGTTGCATTTCCAATAAATGCATCAGTAGCAATCACTTTCATTCCAATTCCTAAAGCAATTTTAGCAACTTCTTTTCCTATTCTTCCAACTCCAACAATCCCTAAAGTTTTTCCTCTAAGCTCAGTTCCGTTTCCAAAATCTCTCTTTAAATCTTTAAAACGAGTATCACCTTCTAAGGGCATCTCCCTGTTTAATTGATGTAAAAAACGAACCATTCCAAATAAATGCGCAAAAACCAATTCTGCCACAGAGCTAGAAGAGGCATTTGGAGTATTGATTACATGTAATCCATTGTTGATTGCATACTCTACATCGATGTTATCCATGCCAACACCACCACGACCAATTAATTTAATACTCGGACAAGCTTCAATTAATTCTTGACGTACCTGGGTTGAACTTCGTACTAAAATTGCATCAATTGAATTTTCATTGATAAAATTTTCTAATTGATTTTGAGCAACTGTTGTTGTAATAACTTCAAAACCATTTTTCTCTAAAATGGTAATTCCACTTTGTGAAATTCCA
>JAESTN010000042.1 GCA_016763595.1 Flavobacteriaceae bacterium
ACAATGGAATTACTTACTACAAACAATGTATGGATGATGCTCTGTACAGCACTCGTTTTTTTTATGCACTTGGGGTTTGCATTTTTAGAAATTGGATTAACACGACAAAAAAATACCATCAATATTTTATTTAAAAATATCTTTATCATCACAGTTGGATTATTACTTTACTGTCTGGTTGGATTCAATTTAATGTATCCTGGATTTGCTGAGGGTTCTTCAGGCTTTTTTGGATTCGCAGGATTTGGTTTAGACGCTCCATTAACAGATAAAGGAACTTTAGACTTGGCATACAATAATGGATACACCTATTGGACAGATTTCTTATTTCAGGGAATGTTTGCAGCAACAGCCGCAACCATTGTTTCTGGAGCAGTAGCAGAACGCATGAAACTAATCCCATTTATGATTTTCACAATTATTTATGTTGGCTTTGTCTATCCGGTTGCAGGGTCATGGAAATGGGGTGGTGGTTTTTTACAAACTTTAGAAACTCCTTTTTATGATTTTGCCGGATCTACATTGGTTCACTCTGTTGGAGGTTGGGCAGCTTTAGTAGCTGTTTGGCTATTAGGCGCAAGAATTGGGAAATTCAAAAATGGAAAACCACAGGCCATTCCAGGTCATAATATTCCATTAGCAACCGCAGGAGTTTTAATACTATGGCTAGGATGGTTTGGTTTTAACGGAGGGTCTGTTTTATCTGCAGAACCTGGAGCGACCTCATTAACTTTAGTTACAACCTGCTTAGCTGCAGCAGCTGGAGGTATTCTTTCATTTATTGTTTCAACAGCTATGTATAAGAATTTTGATTTAACGATGTTTTTAAACGGGATTTTAGGAGGATTAGTGGGAATTACAGCCGGCGCTGATCAAATGTCTCCAACTGATGCAATAATCATTGGATCTATAGCTGGAACAATAATTGTATTTGCTGTCTCTTTCATTGATAAAATAAAACTAGATGACCCAGTTGGTGCCATTGCAGTTCACTTAGTTTGTGGTATTTGGGGATCTTTAGCTGTTGGTTTATTTGGAGCTTTAGCAGGATGGGACCAATTTATAAGTCAACTTAAAGGAATTGGAGCTTATGCTGCTTTCTGTATCGTTTCATCATTTGTAATTATCTATGTTTTAAAAATCACAATAGGTATCAGAGTTTCCGAAAAAGAAGAAATAGAAGGTTTAGACAGTCATGAACATGGAATGAAAGCCTATTCGGACTTTAGATTAAACGAACATTAGATTAGTAAAGAATAGCTGTCAAGGATTTGCATGAATATTACCAATCACGCAAATCCTTATGCTTAAAATTACCTATCTCGCAATATAATCAGCTTAAATTATCATATACTCAACAAAACCCACGATTAAGCCACGCAAACAAACAATACTATTACGTTATAGTTAATTCATTGAATTATACTTAACATATTATGTAGATTTGTGAATATAATTCAACAAGTCATGAAGCAGCAAGGTTTATATTTACCAGAATTCGAAAGAGACAATTGCGGAGCAGGGTTTATCTGTAATTTAAATGGAGAAAAATCGAATACAATTATTCACAATGCCCTAGAAATACTAGTAAAACTAGAACATCGAGGAGCGGTAAGTTCTGACGGAAGAACTGGTGATGGTGCTGGAATATTAATTGACATTCCACATGATTTTTTTAAACGTGTGTGCGGCTTCAACATACCACAACCCAAAGAATATGGCATTGGAATGGTGTTTCTGCCAAAAAGCACAAATCAAAGTTCTTATTGCATCTCTATCTTAGAAGAAGAAATTAAGAAGCAAGGCTTGCGAATTATTGGATGGAGAGATGTTCCTGTTGATTCTAGAAGCATGGGAGAAATTGCTGCCGAAACGGAACCAACAATCAAGCAACTTTTTGTAGATAAAAATAGTCTCGAATTAACAGATTTACAATTTAATGCTAAGCTTTTTGCTGCAAGAAAAATCACAGAGCATAACATCTCAAAATCAAAATTATCTCAAAGTAGTTATTTCTACCTACCTAGTTTCTCTACCACAACTTTAATATATAAAGGCTTACTTATTCCTGAAGATATTGGAAGGTACTATTTAGATTTAAAAGAAAAAGATGTGGTTACCAGATTGGCTTTGGTACATCAACGTTTTTCTACCAATACATTTCCCGCTTGGGGTTTGGCCCAACCGTTTAGATACATGTGCCATAATGGAGAAATAAACACATTACGTGGGAATGTGAATAGAATGAGAGCTCGAGAAGAAATCATGAAAAGTGATTTGTTTGGAGAGGATATTAAAAGAATTTTTCCAATTGTGAATGATGGAAAGTCAGATTCTGCCTCCATGGATTTGGTCGTAGAATTCTTGCTGATGACCGGCAGGTCTTTACCAGAAGTAATGATGATGATGGTTCCTGAAGCATGGGAAAAGCACAAAACCATGAGCAAAGATAAAAAGGCCTTTTACAAATACAATTCTTGTATTATGGAACCTTGGGATGGTCCAGCTTCTATTCCTTTTACTGATGGAAATTATATTGGAGCTTTGTTAGACAGAAATGGATTAAGACCCTCGAGATATACGGTAACAAAAGATGGGTTTGTAATTATGTCATCAGAAATTGGTGTGGTAGAAATACAACCAGAAAATGTAGAGAAACACGGTAGACTAGAACCAGGGAAAATGTTTTTAGTTGACATGGATGCTGGTAGGATTATTGAAGATGCAGAAATAAAAAACACAGTTGTATCAAAACATCCGTATAAAAAATGGGTAGCTGAACACATTCTTCCTTTATCTAAAGTTCCATATACTGGAAATATGTGCCCTTTAGAACCTACAAATTATAAAATAAGATTAAGAGCATTTGGATATACACAAGAAGATATCTCTACTATTATAAACCCAATGGCTACACATAGTAAAGAAGCAATTGGGTCTATGGGAACAGATACTCCTTTGGCAGTTTTATCTGACAATCCACAATTATTATATAACTATTTCAAACAGTTGTTTGCACAAGTTACCAATCCACCATTAGACGGAATTAGAGAAGAAATCATAACGGATATTAGCTTGGCAATTGGTGGCGACAGAGATATTTTTGATGTAATTCCTGAGCAAGCAAAAAAATTGGTTATTCAAAATCCTGTCATTTCAAATGAGGATTTGGATAAAATAAAAAACATTCAGCATCCCGATTTTAAATCGGTTACAATTTCAATATTATATCCAATTTCTCAAGGAGTAAATGGTTTAGAAGAAGCGTTGGATACTACACTTATTTTATGCGAGAAAGCAGTAAATAACGGTGCAAATATTGTTATTCTATCAGACAGAAATATAGATAAAGAACAAGCTCCTATTCCTGCATTATTGGCTTGTTCATATATTAACCATTCGTTAAATAAGCTTCAAAAGAGGTCGAAGTTTGGTATTGTTATAGAAACAGGGGAAGCAAGAGAACCACATCATTTTGCAACATTGTTTGGATATGGTGCAAGTGCCATCAATCCGTATTTAGTAAATGAAATTATTGCAAATCAAGTAAAAGAAAAGGTACTTCAGAATATTGATGAAGACACCGCTATTCAAAACTTTAATACAGCCATTGGAAAAGGGATATTAAAGATTATGAATAAAATCGGAATCTCTACTTTACATTCGTATAGAGCCTCTCAAATTTTTGAGGCCTTAGGATTAAAGAACGCTTTCATCAAAAAATATTTCCCGAATACACCTTCTAGAATTGGCGGAATAGGATTGGTTGTATTAGATAAAGACATTCAACAGCGGTTTGACATGGCCTTTAAAAAAGAAGAATTTAAAAGTGTATTGGATTTAAAAATTGGAGGAGAATATAGATGGAGAAGAAATGAAGAAAGACACATGTTTAATCCAACCACCGTTTCGAAATTACAACAAGCGGTACGAACAAAAAGTAACGAGAGCTACCAAGAATATGCAAAAAAGATAAACAACCAAGCAAAAAGCCTAATGACGTTAAGAGGCTTGTTTGAGTTTAATAATTTAGATCCTATTTCTATCGATGAAGTTGAGCCTTGGACAGAAATTGTAAAACGTTTCAAAACAGGTGCCATGTCTTACGGATCTATCAGTCAAGAAGCACATGAAAATTTAGCCTTGGCCATGAATAAAATAGGTGGGAAAAGTAATTCTGGTGAAGGAGGAGAACATAAAAATCGTTTTAAAAAAGAAGCCAATGGCGATTGGAAAAATAGCGCAATCAAACAGGTTGCATCAGGGAGATTTGGAGTTACAAGCAACTACTTAACCAACGCTAAAGAGATACAAATAAAAATGGCACAAGGAGCCAAACCTGGCGAAGGTGGTCAATTGCCCGGAGAAAAAGTATTGCCTTGGATTGCAGAAGTACGAAATTCCACTCCGTATGTTGGATTAATATCACCACCACCACATCACGATATTTATTCTATTGAAGATTTAGCACAACTTATTTTCGATTTAAAAAATGCCAATAGAGAAGCTCGGATTAACGTAAAACTAGTATCAAAAGTAGGAGTCGGTACCATTGCAGCAGGAGTCGCTAAAGCAAAAGCAGATGTAATTTTGATTTCTGGTTTTGATGGCGGAACTGGCGCTTCTGCACTAACCTCGTTAAAACATGCAGGTTTACCCTGGGAGCTAGGCTTGGCAGAAGCACAACAAACATTGGTCATCAATAACTTAAGAAGTAGAGTTGTTTTAGAATGCGATGGGCAATTAAAAACAGGGAGAGATGTAGCCATTGCTTGTTTATTAGGAGCTGAAGAATTTGGTTTTGCAACAGCTCCATTAGTTGCTTCTGGATGTATTATGATGAGAGCTTGCCATTTAAATACCTGCCCCGTTGGTATTGCTACTCAAGATCCTGAACTGAGAAAGAATTTTAAAGGAACCCCAGAACATGTAATCAATTTCATGCATTTCGTTGCAGAAGAATTAAGAGGAATTATGGCGCAGTTAGGGTTTAGAACCTTAAAAGAAATGGTAGGTCAATCACAAAAAATAAATGCGAATCCTGCAGTAGATCATTACAAGGCCAAAGGTGTAGATATTAGTGCCATATTACATCAACCAAATATGGGTGAAAATACAGCCTTATCAAATTCAGAGAAACAAGATCACAAATTAGAAAACGTATTGGATTTAAAGATTTTGAATACCATAACGTCTGCAATCATCAATAAAGAGAAAACTACATTGAATTATAAAATTCAAAATACAGATCGAACTTTAGGGGCCATTATAAGCAATGAAATTTCAAAATTATATGGAGATGAAGGTTTACCAGAAGACACAATTAACTTAAATTTTAAAGGTTCTGCTGGACAAAGTTTCGGTGCATTCACGACCAAAGGAATTACCCTAAAGGTTGATGGAGAAACCAATGATTATTTAGGGAAAGGCCTATCTGGAGCAAAAATTATTATTAAAAAACCAGATAAAGCAACCTTTAATGCAAAAGACAATGTTATTGTAGGTAATGTTTGTTTTTATGGGGCCGTTTCTGGCGAAGCTTATATAAATGGTATCGCTGGTGAGCGTTTTGCAGTTCGTAATTCAGGAATCACAACAATTGTAGAAGGTTTAGGGGATCATGGATGTGAGTATATGACTGGAGGAAAAGTAGTTGTTCTTGGAAAGACAGGTAGGAATTTTGCGGCTGGAATGAGTGGTGGAATTGCATATATATATGATCTATATAAAAACTTTGAATCAGATCTATGCAACCTAGAAATGGTGGATTTAGATCCTTTATCTCTAGATGATTTTGAGGATCTAAAGGAACAAATAGAAAAACACTTAACATATACAAACAGCGCATTAGCAAAGGATATATTGAATAATTGGAAGGATACAAAAAAAGATTTTATCAAAGTATTTCCAAAGGATTATAAAAAGGCTTTACAAAGAATGGCAGAAGATAAGGCAAACAAATTAACAGCTTAAGTTATAATTATGGGGAAAATAGGAGGATTTAAAGAGTTTGAGAGAATAGACGAAAGCAATATTTCTGTTAAAGATAGAGTTCAGAATTATAAAGAATTTACAATTCCACTGAAGAAGGAAGAATTAAAAATCCAAGGTTCTAGATGCATGGATTGCGGAATTCCGTTTTGCCATAGTGGTTGCCCACTTGGAAATTTAATTCCTGATTTTAACGATCTAATTCATAAAGGAGAATGGAAAAAAGCATCAGAAATTTTACATTCAACAAACAATTTCCCAGAGTTTACAGGGAGATTATGTCCTGCTCCTTGCGAAAAATCTTGTGTTCTAGGAATGATTGAAGACCCTGTGTCCATTGAAAACATTGAAAAAAACATTGTCGAAACTGCTTTTTCAAATAAATGGATTATTCCGCAAATCCCAAAAACGAGAACTGGTAAAACTGTTGCAGTAGTTGGTTCTGGTCCTGCAGGATTAGCAACAGCGCAACAACTCAATAGAGCTGGTCATATTGTGACTGTTTTTGAAAGAGATGATGAGATTGGCGGGTTATTAAGGTATGGTATTCCAAATTTTAAATTAGAAAAAAGAATCATAGATAGAAGGGGTAAAATATTAGAACAAGAAGGGATCATTTTTAAAACCAACGTACATGTCGGAGATAATTATGACATTAAAAATTTAGATTATTTTGATGCTATCGTATTGTGTGGAGGCGCTACAAAAACAAGGTCTTTACCAATAAAAGGGATAGAATCAAAAGGGGTTATTCAAGCAATGGACTTTTTAACACAACAAACCAAACACCTATTTAATAAATCCATTCAAGGACCCATTTTATCAGCAAAAGATAAAAATATAATTGTAATTGGTGGTGGAGATACGGGTTCTGATTGTGTTGGAACCTCAAATAGACAAGGCGCCAAATCTGTTACAAATTTTGAAATAATGCCAAAACCATCTATAGGTAGAGATGAAAGTACACCTTGGCCTTTTTGGCCATTACAACTAAAAACAAGCTCTTCTCATAAAGAAGGTTGTGATAGAAACTGGTTGATAAATACAAAGGAGTTTATTACAAATGACGATGGTGAGTTAACTGCTTTAAAAACCGTTAATGTTGAATGGGAAATTATCCCTAGTCAAAGACCAAAATTAATTGAAGTTCAAAATTCAGAAAAAATATGGCCTTGTGAAATGGTGTTTTTAGCACTAGGGTTTACAGGTCCAGAAAATACATTAAGTGATCAATTAGGAATTGAGTTAGATACGAGAAAAAATTACCAAGCAAAGAACTACCAAACAAATATTCCGCATATTTTTACTGCTGGAGACATGCGCAGAGGACAGTCATTAATTGTTTGGGCAATTTCTGAAGGACGTGAGGCAGCTAGAAATGTGGATATTTTCTTAATGGGAAAATCATATTTACCTACAAAAGGAAATCAAGATCTACCAAATGCATAATATTTTACAATTGGGTCAAAAAAAAACCTCAATCTGTGAAGATTGAGGTTTGTGTTACTGAAACGTGTTTCAGTAAAAAGAAAGGCAACGACCTACTCTCCCACCTATTGGCAGTAC
>JAESTN010000043.1 GCA_016763595.1 Flavobacteriaceae bacterium
AAATCATATGATTTTAAGTTTCTATTTCTTTTATAAATTCTTACAATATCACTTATAAGCCAAATGGAAAAATCCTTTTTAAAAGAAATTTCTTTTTTCTTAAATTCAATATATGTTTTTAATTCACTGAATTTAACATCATACGTTGAAAAATAAGTAGCACTTGTATTGTCTTTAATTTCAGTAATAATCTCTAAAATGATATTATAAAACTCAGGGTTTACAGTGGTAGTTTCTTTCGTGAAAAAAGAAGTGATTTTTTTGAACATAGATAAATATTACCCACCAACTAAAGGTGTTAGTTTGATGAAATTTATTTTTGAATTTACTTTTAGACAAATTTTTTGATTAAGTTCAGAAACTTGTTCTTCGTCAACCAAAATAAAAAAGGCGTTTTTTTGAAAACCTTCTAAAGCAACATAAATTTGTTTTTCGATATCAATTTCTTTTCTTTTTTTTAAGCCGTTTAAAATAGTTTCTTTAGCTATTGGCCTTACTAAACTCTGCAATTTATCATCTGCCTTTTTGTTGTAAACTCCCACCTCGTGCGCTACTCTTACACTTATTATTTCTAGAGGAGTTGTCGTTTCTTCTAATTCTATTCTAAAAGAGTTACTAATATCCCCAGGAATTGTTTTATCTAAAATTTCTATTAGCATTGTTTTTTTTTCTAAAAATAATAAAAGTATATTCATTTCTAGAACATACTTTTATCTTTTTGTTACTTATTTCTATTCCCCTTCTTCCAAGGGGCATTCTTTTTCCAATCTCCCGCCATAATACACCCGTAAGGCAGCACTTCATCAATCACTTTTCCAAGTCCAAATTCTTCCATTTGATTGCGCACGTTTTCTGCATTTTTGTAAGCAGATGGCAGCTCGGTAATGTCAATTTCTTCAGAGAAAAAACGGATGTCTAATCCTTTGGTTTCTTCCTTAAAAATTTCAAGAACAGTTCCTGTCTTATTTTTTCTATGTTGGGTTCTACTAATATTACGCCCAGCTCCATGAGGGGCAAAACCCAAATTGTTTTCTGTGGTTTTCCCTTCCACAATTAAAACAGGTTCAGACATATTCAACGGAATCAATCTTGGCCCTGTAATATCTGGCATAAACTTCGGATCTAAGGGAGTAGCCCCTTTTGCATGGTAAAATAAATCACCCTCTTTAAAGACAAAATTATGTTCGTTCCAAAACCTATTTTCTTTTTTAACCTTTAGCTTTTCTAAGGTTGCATCGTGTAAAACTTCGTGATTTATCTTTGTCCATTTTCGTATAATCTGTAACGCTTCCCAATATGCTTTTCCTTCATCTGTTTCAAAGGGAATCCAGGCATTTTGTTTTAAGGTTTGTGGAGAGATTTCTTTTCTAAATTGCTCGGCAATATGCATTCCTCTTCGGTATAAATTAGCTCCAAAACCACGACTTCCATGATGTGTAACTAACATGGTATTTCCGGTGTTTTTGGAAGTACCAACAAATAAGAAATGATTCCCATCTCCTTGGGTTCCTAAATGACTTCTCGCTGCAGAAATACATTTCTGATTGTTTAAAAATGGATTTGCTTCAATTTCAACCAATAAATCTGCAGGTAAACGAAATTGTGAATCTCTATCTCTTCCTCCTGGCCCAAAATGTGTGATCCTATGTGCTGCATCTAGTACTTCTTTTGGATTTGTTTTTCCAAAATCAGTCAACATTACAGAGCAACAAATATCTGCCGAATGCATCCCTGGATGTATGGCATTTTTTGCAACTACAATTCCTCCAACAGGAATCGTGCCTGAAGGCCCCGTAGGACAAGCATCTGGCATCAAAGCACCATTGACTATTGTTGGCGTTTTCATCAATACCTCCATGGAGTTTATCACAGAATTCACATTGGCTTCTTCTAGTTCATTTTCTGCTTTGATATTGATTTTATAGCCTATTGGATTTCTAAACAAAGGAATTTCTGGCTTTGAACGAAATTGCTCTAAATAGGTTCGTATTTCTGGTTTTGATAGGTTGTTTGTATTGATGTATTCTAATGCTTCTGGAAACCATTTTCCTGACTTGAATCCCATTTCTATAAGTTCTTTTCCAGTTATGTTTCGTTTATTTTCCATCGTTTTTGTCTATTATGCCCCACAAACTCCTTGTTTTGTGGAGCGATTACCTCAAAAGAATATTGTTTCTTTCTGATGATTCTGGTGCAAATATTTTACATAAGTGCGCAATCTTTTTGCGTAGTAGGAATTATTTTCTATTTTTAATGAAAAAATGCTTCTATGAATTTAAAACAACGTTTTTATCGGTTAATTTCACGCTATACAGAAGATGCTCTTTTAATAGATTCTCTTTGGATTGAACTAGAAACAAAATATGCCGAAACCCATAGAGCTTATCACAATCAAAAACATTTGCAAGAACTCTTTACCTATTTTGATGCCTACAAACAACATTTAGAAAACCCTGCTCTTGTTGAGTTTTCAATATTCTATCATGATATCATTTATAGCATCTGGAAAAAAGACAATGAAGAAAAAAGTGCGTTGTTAGCCATAGAAAGATTGGCGAGTCTTCAGCTACATGCTCACGACTTAGACAGCATCCATGAACAAATAATTGCCACAAAAACCCATACCACCATACATGCAGATACAGCATGGATGATTGATTTTGATTTGGGGATTTTAGGGCAATCTCCAGCGGTGTATTTGGACTACACAAAATCAATTAGAGAAGAATACAAATCGGTGCCAACATTCATGTATACAAAAGGACGCAAAATAGTATTGCAACATTTTATCAATAAACCTTTTATCTATGCAACAGCAGCATTTCAAAAATTATATGAGGAACAAGCTAAATTGAATTTGATAAACGAATTAAACGCTTTATAATATGGCTTCAAATAAAAATGCACTTATCAGATATAAAACAATAGATCAATGTTTAAGAAACACTATGAAACGTTGGACTTTGGATGACTTAATTGCGACTTGTTCTGATGCTCTATATGAATATGAGGGGAAAGATGTGTATGTAAGTAAACGTACGATTCAGTTAGATATTCAGTTAATGCGGAGCGATAAATTAGGATATAACGCTCCTATTGAAGTGTATGAACGTAAGTATTATCGGTATGCAGAAGAAGGGTATAGTATTATGAATATTCCTGTAACGGATACGGATGTGAAAATTATGAATGAAGCCATTCAAATGTTACGTCAATTTAAAGACTTCTCTTTATTCAAAGAAATGGATGGCGTTTTACAGCGCTTAGAAGATTCTGTCTATGCCTCTCAAAAAACAAATAGGGCCATCATTCATTTAGATAAAAATGAACAACTAAAAGGATTGGAATATATTGACCCTATCTATAAAGCAATTCAAACTAAAAACGCACTAAAAATCACATACCAGTCTTTTAAAGCACATAAAGCAAGTGATATGTCTGTGCACCCGCAACTATTAAAAGAATACAATAACAGGTGGTTTTTATTGGCGACACATAAACAAAAATATTTGACATTAGCTTTGGATAGAATTTCTTCGGTTACGGATGAATTAAATGCACCCTATGATGATTTAGAAGTTGATGGAGATGCCTATTACAAAAATGTAATTGGTGTCACTGTTTCTAATACGCGTGCCGAACGCATACAATTTTGGGTTGACAAAAAAAATGCGCCCTATGTAATTACCAAACCTTTTCATAAATCGCAAAGACTCATTAAACACACGGATGATGGTGTAATTTTTAATATTCTAGTTCAGAATAATTTTGAATTAGAACGAATGATCTTAGGATTTGGAGATGCTATTGAAGTGCAAAAACCTGAAAGGTTACGCAGACGAATGATCGAGAAATTACAGCGGTCAATCAATAATTATAACAACACGTGAATTTTAAAATGTGCACCCACATTTTATGCGTCTTTTCGCTATACTATCGTCTAGGATCGGTGTCAATACTTCTTTTAATATTAAACCTTTGGAGCTCTTAGACCAGCTCATGATTCAGTTGATGAAGATGTTTTCAAAATATTTCGCAAGAATAGTTTCATTTTTAAACATTGATTGTCTATTTTTGAAACATCATGAAGAACTTAGCAAACAATATTAGGCACCTTAGAAATTTAAAAAGTTTATCGCAAGAATA
>JAESTN010000044.1 GCA_016763595.1 Flavobacteriaceae bacterium
AAAAATAATTAAAATATCAAATTAATAATTGTAGAAAATTACAACATCCCATGGATTTTCGAAATCATAAAACCCTCCTTTTCCAAAGGTCTTTTCCCCTATTTTGATACAGTCATAACTGAAAACAGTTTTTATCCTTTGTGAACTAATTTTTAGATGTAGTCTAGGTAACAAAGAGAATACATTAAAAGAAAAATGCAAAAGTCTAGTTTCTATTGCGACACCTTAGCTTAAAAGGAAGCACAGACTATTACTTTTGCATTTCTACTACAAGATGTAGCGATAATTGATAAACTTTTTGTCTTATTTATAAACTACATAATTTACTTTATCTACGCCTGTATTACCCGTTTTAGAATTGTATGCATATACAATTAGTTCATAATTCCCCGGTTTTGTAATTATTGTATTTCCATCAAACAAATTTGTAGAAACCCAATGCAATCGTACTTCTTTTAAGAATTTACCATTTCTTTTCAAAATCCCCTTTACTTCCATCTTTTCAGAATCCCACAAACCATCTTTATTAATTGTACATCCGCACATCATTACAATGTTTGCTTGTATTTTAAATGGTTTATTTATGATATCGTTTAGAGCGATATAATGATGTGTTCTCGGTTTTAAAATATCTATTATAAAACCAGGTACTTCTACTATTATTCCGTCTCCTGAAATGTGTTTACCCGGAATCATCCATAACTGAGTTGTTATTTTTGCACTCGCTTGTTTATTGTTAATTGGTGAAAGTACTTCAATGGTTACAAAAGTTGGCTCATTGATATCTATGGTTGCTAAAAATTTAGCTGTTTGATTGTCTACAATAGAATTCCCTCTAATTCTTGGAGTACTCATAATTAAATTTGTGTTTCCCGTAGAACCAGCGGTTTTTCCTTCTGCTAATATTTTCTGATTTAATGAGTTTCGTATAATGATATAAGCTCCACCAAGTGATGAGCCTACAAATTTTGCGTCTTTGGCCTTAACTCTTACAATAATTTTTGTTTGTTTCGCAAATGTATTTGTTGCGATCAATACTAAAAAGACTAGTAGTACGTGTTTCATATCTATAATGTGTGTTTTGAATATTCGTTTGTAAATCGTTCGTAAAAAGAGGTGTTTTTTAAGGCATTATCAATAGTATCAAGGTGGGTTAAAATTGAGAGATCTTCCTTAAGTAGTGTTAATATGCTATTCTCACAGCTATGCCAAAGTTTTTCTAATTTTGGTAGTAATATCATAGACTTTTCTGTCAAAGAAATCAACTGTTTGCGTTTATCTATACGATCACTTTCTGTGATTACATATCCCTTAGCTTTCATTTTTTGTATGATTACTACTACAGAGGGATGTGCATAGTTTAATTTTTCTGCGATTTCTGCTATTGATAATTTTTGATGCGCTTTCAAAATCATAAATACCAAATACCAATTGGGTTCAATATCGATATCAAACTTTTTATACACCTTTCTTATGTCATGGGCCATTCTATCACTTATTCTTTTAAACCGCGTGTCTAAAGCTTTATAACCTAAATCCTTTATAAAATCTTCCATCCTATCTTATTTTGAATGGCAAATATACAGTTAACTATATAGTTTACTCATGTAAAGCTTTTGAAAATTCGAAAAAAATTTAATTTGAAAAAAATCAAACTCGTTTGATCCCTTCTAAATAAATGATTGCAGCCTCTTTATAGCTTGCTCCTATTGGAATTTCTTGGGTATTCACATCAATATCATTTGATGAGAAGGCTGTGATTTTTGAAGTATTAATAATATAAGAGCGGTGAATTCTTAAAAAATGATAGGCAGACAATTCTTGTTCCATTTCGCCTAGCTTGTATTTCGAAATTATAGACGTATCATTCTGCAAATGAATTTTTATATAATCTTTTAAGCTTTCAATATATACAATGTCTTCTAAGTTAATTTTATGGTGTTTACTCCCAGACTTCACCAAGATATAATCAGTTACAATTGTTTCTCTTTGAACTGGAGCGACTGCATTAGAGTTTTGTCTAAAGAACTTGTCTATCGCCTGTACAAAACGCTCAAAAGTAACTGGTTTTAATAAATAATCTACCGTTTCTAATTCATAACTTTCTAAGGCATAATCTCTATAAGCGGTCGTAAATATTGTTTTAGGTGGATTTTTCAATGTTTTTAAAAAATCAATACCTGTTAAATGCGGCATTTTAATGTCTAAAAAAAGCAGATCGATCTCTTGTGTGTTCAAAATTTCAAACGCTTTCAAGGCGCTATTACAAGTCGCTACCAGTTCTAACGAATCAATTTGAGAGACATGTTTTTCTATCAATCGAATTGCCAACGGCTCATCATCAACTATTAAACAGCGAACTTTCATAAAATCTAATGGTTATTTATTTTAACGGTTACCGTAAATACTTTTGGACTGTTATCAATATGCAGTGCAAACCTATTCGGATAGATCAAATCTAGTTGTTTTTTTATGTTTTTCAAACCAATTGGGGTTCTTTCTATGCGCTCTGATTCTGAAGCAACAGTGTTCGAAATTACAAAGATAAATTCTTCCTTTGTATTGTATAAATTGATATCAATTTTTGGAGAACCACTATCCTCTCCTGCTCCATGTTTAAACGCGTTTTCTACAAGCGATAGTAATATTAAGGGAGCAATTTCTCCATCTTGCTCAATGTGATTGTTCAAATTGATTTCTAAGCGATCATCATATCGTAATTTTTCCAATTCAATATAGTTCTCTATCAACTCTATCTCAGATGACAAAGACACATATTTAGTATTGCATCTGTATAAAACATGATCTAATATTTTAGATAATTTTTCAATAGCCCTTGGGGTTTTTGGTGAGTTATCTAATGACAACACGTAGATATTATTCAGTGTATTGAATAAGAAATGTGGATTTAATTGGGCTTTTAAAGTTTTTAATTCCGATGCGACTTTCTCTGTTTTTAACTGTAACTCTTGTTCTTTTACGGCCTTGAAATTCATAAAATATTTTACAAAAAGAAAAATAAATACGGCAGAATACATTGAAGGTAAATATAAAAAAAACAAGAATTTAACCTCTAAAAATATTTGCAGAATTGTTTCTTGTTCAAATGGGGGCTCTCTAAAAAGAGGCTCTGTTACTTTTACTATTAAAATTCTGCCCAAAGCAAGAAGTAAATAAGATCCAAAGATTAATAAAAGTACAGAAATAACGTACTTTTTTTTGGCTAAAAATTTTGCGATTACAAAATATGCTACATAATAAGCTCCTAATACTTGAGGGATAAATAAACTTAAAGCAATTCCAAATCTTAGATCATATTGTCCCTCTTGTTCTATTATATTTTTTGGAATTGACAGCAATAAAATTGCTAGCCAAAATAGTACATGCTTAAGTACTCTTTTTTGTTGAATTGTTTCTATCGTGTTTTTCAAGTAACTCATAATTGTATAATTGCCTCAAAAGTAAACAAACTACTAGCATTTATACAAGCGATCGACAAATTTGCCTGTTTTATAGACAAATGTGCCGT
>JAESTN010000045.1 GCA_016763595.1 Flavobacteriaceae bacterium
ATATGAGAGAATGGGCCGGAGTTGATCCTGCTGATGGTAGTGCAATGTGGAATTTATACTACCATGATGCTAACGGAAATAACATGTTAGATTCAGGTGAAGCAATTCAAAGTTTAGCTGAATATACAAATGACAACCCAACCAATGCTATTAGTCAAACTATTACGAAGACTTATTCTGATGCTACAGAAAAATACATTGGAAAGTCTGTAATTCCTACAGTAAGTGGTGCATTTAGATTCAACGCTAAAATCCATAATTTCGACATTAGTACACAGTTTAGATATAGTTTAGGTGGTTCTGCTTATGACTTTAGTTATTCTGATTTACTAGCGAATGACCAAATTGGGAACAACAACTGGCATAAAGACATCCATAATAGATGGATGAAACCAGGAGATATTTCAGAAATACCTAAATTAACAAGTAATCTTAATACTACTGTTAACAGAGCATCATCTAGATTTATTCAATCTTCTGATTACTTAACATTAAGTAATGTAAGAGTTGGTTATTCTATACCAAGTCAATACATGCAAGGAAAAGGAGTTTCTTCTATAAATTTCTGGTTATCTGGAGATAATTTATTCTTGCTAAGTGCAAGACAAGGATTTAACCCTACAACGTCAGAAACTGGTGGGTCTCAGAGATATAATTATGCACCATTAACTACATTATCTTTAGGGGTAAGAGTTAAATTTTAATTTAATTAATTATTAAAACAATATTAAAATGAGAAAAACAATTTATAAATCAATATTCGCATTAACCTTTATCTTAGTTGGTATTGGATGTGATAGTGATTTCTTAGAAAAAAGCCCTACCAATGTTATTAACGTTGATGATGTAGGTTTTTCTGGAGATTTAAACCCAGCAATTTTTGACGCAACCTTAACAGGAATCTATACAATGACTTTTACTACTGGAACAGGTGGTGATGGTGGACATGATGATTTTGGACAAAAAGGGTATGACATTTTTACTGATTTTTTAAGTAGTGATTTAGCTTTATCTGTAAGTACTTATGGATGGTATAGTACTTTTACTCAATATTTAAATACAGTAGATTATACCAATGGTGATAATTACATGCCTTGGAGATATTACTATAGAATAATTAGATCTGCAAACTTAGTTATTAAAGCTGCAGGTGGTAATGATGCTGTTTTAGCAACACCAGAGTCTAAATACGCAATGGGACAAGCTAAAGCAATGAGAGCTTATGCATACTTCTATTTAACTCAATTATTTATAAAAGAGTATAATCCTGCATCAACTGTATTGCCAATTTATGACAGTCCAGATATTCCAAATCAACCACAAAGTACTACTGAGGAGGTTTATAACTTTATCATTAAAGATTTTGAAGATGCAATTGCATTGATGGATGGTTTTAACAGAACTGGTAAATTTCAAATGAACCAAAATGTTGCCAGAGGGTATTTATCATATCTTTATGCATCTATGGGAACTAGTGCTGCCAATGTAAAAGCAAAAAAACATGCTGATGATGTAATTAATTCTGGAGCACACACAATGATGTCCGCTGCAGATATGACTGGAGGATTTAATGACATTAACACATCTGGATGGATGTGGGGTATTGATCTTACTGGAGATACTGGATTAGGTTTGGTTTCTTGGTGGGGACAAATGGATGTATATACTTATAGTTATCAATGGGCTGGAGATAGAAAAGCAATTGATCAAGGGCTATTTGATTTAATACCTAGCTATGATGTAAGAAAAGCACAATTCCATAACAACCCTGCTAGTGGTTACCATTTACTTGGTTTGAATAAGTTTTATCACGATGGTAAAACTATTGGAGGACAAAGAACAGTTACTACAGATTATGTATATATGAGAGTTACAGAAATGTACTTATTATCTGCAGAAATGGCTGCCAAAGAAGGAAATGATGCAGGAGCTAGATCAAGATTGAAACAAGTATTATCACAAAGATTTGCAACTGCTGCAGATTACGCTTATGTTGATGCTTTATCAGGTCAGGCATTGGTAGATGAAATTTATCTACAAACTCGTATTGAATTTTTCGCAGAAGGAAAAAGTTATTTAGCGCTGAAACGTAACAAAGCAACGTTAACAAGAGGATCAAATCACTTAAGTCATGTAGGTGTTTCTATACCTTATAACGATGATAGATTAACTTACGAAATTCCTCAATCAGAAATTCAAAATAATCCTTTTATTAACAACTAATATTATTGCCTTACATGACTTTACTGTTGTGTAAGGCTTTTAATTTAACAATATATAATTATGAAAAAATTATCATTTCTTTTATTGATGACATTATCACTATTTGTTTTTAGTGGTTGTGAAGACAGTGAAAGCACAAGCGATTTAAACTACGTTAGTTTTGAAAACAGTACCTTTTCATTTGGGGTAGAACAAGATGGTTCATCAACCTCTTCAGTTACTTTTTATTCAACTCAAACTTCTAGTTCAGCCAGAACATTTGAAATTAGTGTAGATGCCGCTTCTACTGCAGATGCAGCTTCTTATACTGTACCAACTTCAATTACAATTCCTGCAAATTCAAATACAGGAACTTTTGATGTTACAATTTCTGACACGAACATTAGTGAAGATGGTGAGACTTTAATTTTAAACTTCTCGGCAAAGAGTGGACTAATAACTGGAGCATCTATTACTTTAAATATCAAAAGAGTATGTCCTTTAAACAATCTTGTATTAAGCATCACTTTTGATTCTTATCCAGATGAGGTTTATTGGGTTTTAAAAGATGGAACAGGAGCTATTATTGAAGAAAGTAGTGCAGCTGGTTGGGGTGCATATACAGGTATGACCGGTGGGATTACAAAAGAGTTTTGTTTAGCCAATGGTGATTATTCATTTACTATCCAAGATGCATATGCAGATGGTGGTGGTGCTGTATCATTAAAAGTTGGTGACACATACATTTTAGATTCTGATGGAGCTTATGGCGCAGGACTTACTGTAAACTTTACACTTTAAATAAAAAAGAATACATTTAAAAACCACCTCATTAGAGGTGGTTTTTTTATTTATACTTACATTTGCAACATGGAGAATAAAACAACTGTAATTTTTGGAATCAGAGCAATTATTGAAGCTATTAATAGTGGTAGTACAATAAGCAAAGTATACTTACAGAAAGAATTAAAGGGTAATTTATTTTCTGATTTAAATAAACTAATTAAGCAAGAAGGCCTAACCACTAGTATGGTGCCTATAGAAAAATTAGATCGTTTGTCTAAACAAGGGAATCACCAGGGAGCTGTGGCACAGATCTCTCCAGTTGAGTTTTATGACTTGGATGAATTGATTCAAGAAACAATAGAAAACAAGAAAGTTCCATTATTTTTATTGCTAGATCAACTTTCTGATGTCAGAAATTTTGGTGCCATTATTAGAACGGCAGAATGTACTGGCGTTAACGGAATAATTGTACAAAAAAATGGAAGTGCACCTGTAAACGCAGAAACAATTAAAACTTCTGCAGGTGCTGCATTTAAAGTTCCTATTTGTAAAGTAGACCACATAAAAGATGCATTATATATATTGCAAGCATCAGATATAAAAACTGTAGCAGCCACTGAAAAAACAGAAGATTCAATTTTTGATATTGATTTTAATCAACCAATTGCAATTATTATGGGTTCAGAGCACAGAGGTGTTAATCCATCTGTTCTAAAAATGGTTGATTACAAAGCAAAATTACCATTATTAGGTGAGATAGAATCTTTAAATGTTTCTGTAGCTTGTGGCGCATTTTTATACGAAACAGTGAGACAAAGAATGCATTAATTTTCAATCGTTTTTTCTTCTTCATTTCCCTCTGTTGGTTGAGGCGGATTAAAATTTCCGTTCTCATCGAAAAGTAAATCAAATTCGGTTTCTGTAAATTTATATTTCTCTTTTACAATGCCTTTCTTTTTATAAACTAAGGCAAATACCAATCCAACAATAAACCCAGATAAATGCCCTTCCCAAGAAACCCCTTCTTTTATCGGAAATACATACCAAATCATACTACCATATAAAAAAATAACAATTAGAGAAACCGCAACTAGTTGAAATTGTTTTTTGATAATTCCACTAAAAAAAACAAAACTAAAAAGCAAGTACACAATTCCGCTTGCTCCAATATGATATGCCTCTCTAGCAATCACCCATGTTAAAAGACCTGTCAAAACTCCTCCAATAAAAAGAATGTTTAGATATACTTTTTGATAGAAGTATATTAAAGCCGCTAACAATACCGCTAAAGGAATTGAATTGTTAAATAGATGGCTTACGCCACTATGAATAAAAGGAGAGAAAATAACCCCTTTTAAGCCAGTCAGCTTCCGAGGTAAAACTCCAAATTTTGTAAAATTTAAACCAAAGTATATTTCAATCCAATAGACAAACCAGATTGTAAAAACAAACAGTATTGGAATTGTAATAATTTTATTTGAAAATTGAATTGTGTTATGTGTTTTCATCGGATTAAAAATAACAAAAATTCAGCCAAATGCATTTTCCTGAAAATCTGTCATAAAACTTCACTATTTTTACCACATGAATG